>JAJPYH010000108.1 GCA_021205045.1 Lachnospiraceae bacterium
GGTCTCGGCTTTACCGGAGCCGGAGAGGGCATTTCTGCCCAGGCCATTTGCATGCTGACTACGCCCACAGAGATGGCAACCATGGATGTGACAAACCAGGGCCAATGTCAGACCTGCGCCGGCTGCGGTTTTCAAATAAAATGATTAACAAAAGGGTATCGTCGTTGCGGTTGCTAAGCGTCGGTTGCGCTTGTTCAGCAACGACCGGAGCGAAGCGGAGACCCCAAAGGTCATAAATGCGAATGCGCACCCGAAAGGGCGTACCTTGCGTAAGCATTCGATTTCTGACCTTTTGTCCCTTGTATCATAAAATTCCGGAACCAAAGGGGGAAAATGAATAAATGAAAATATATAACACCTTAACGCGCAAAAAAGAAGACTTCGTCCCGCTGGAAGAAGGCAAAGTGAAAATGTACGTCTGCGGCCCCACCGTCTACAACCTGATTCACATCGGCAACGCCCGCCCCATGATCGTCTTTGATACCTTCCGCAGATACATGGAATATCGGGGATATGAGGTCAATTATGTGTCCAATTTTACGGACGTGGATGACAAGATTATCAAAAAAGCCAACGAGGAGGGTGTGGATCCTTCTGTCATCAGCGAACGTTATATTGCGGAATGCAAAAAGGACATGGCGGCCATGAACGTGAAACCGGCCACTACCCATCCGAAGGCTACCGAGGAGATCGATGGAATGCTGGACATGATCAGCACGCTGATTGAGAAGGGCTATGCTTATGTGGCGGGAGACGGCACCGTTTATTTCAGGACCAGATTATTTCAGGATTACGGCAAACTCTCCCACAAGAACCTGGATGATCTGCAGGGCGGCATGAGATCCCTTCTGGTGTCCGGAGAGGATCAGAAGGAGGATCCGCTGGATTTCGTACTCTGGAAGCCCAGAAAGGAAGGCGAGCCCTACTGGGAATCTCCCTGGTGCGAGGGCCGTCCGGGCTGGCATATTGAGTGTTCCGTCATGAGCAAAAAATATCTGGGTGAGCAGATCGACATCCATGCCGGCGGCGAGGATCTGATTTTCCCTCATCATGAGAATGAGATCGCCCAGTCGGAAGCCGCCAACGGCAAGGAATTTGCCCATTACTGGATGCACAATGGCTTTTTAAATATAGACAACAGGAAAATGAGCAAGTCTGAGGGCAATTTTTTCACGGTCCGCGAGGTGGGGGAGCAGTATGATCTTCAGGTGCTTCGCTTTTTCATGCTCTCCGCTCATTACAGAAGCCCTCTGAATTTTTCCAGGGAGCTGATGGAGGCCGCCAAAAACGGACTGGAGCGCATCTGCACCTGCGCCCAGAATTTAAAATATCTTTCGGAGAATAATAAGACCCGGGACATGACTGCCCCGGAACAGGAGAATGCTGCCAGAGCACAGGAGTATGTGGGCAAATTTAACGATGCCATGGATGACGACTGCAATACCGCAGACGCTCTTTCTGCCATCTTTGAGCTGGTGAAATTTGCCAACAACACGGCAAAAGAGGACTCTTCTCAGGCATACGTGAGGGCGCTTTTAGAGGAATTGCTGACCCTGACGGATGTGTGCGGTCTGATTGTCTTGAAAGAGGAAGAGCTTTTAGACAGCGACATTGAGGAAAAGATCGCTCAAAGGCAGGCCGCCAGAAAAGCGAAGGACTTTGCCAGAGCGGACGCCATCCGTAAGGAGCTGGCAGATCGGGGCATTATTCTGGAGGACACCAGAGAGGGCGTAAAGTGGAGACGGGCGTAGAGAGGCAGCAGGATTTTCCGGCGGAGAATGTATTGGAAAATCGGCAGGATCGCCCAGCGGAGAATGAACCCGGAAGCTGTCAGGATATGACAGCGGAAAATGAGCCGGGAATGCAGCCGGCTTCTCAGGCAGAAATCGAACAGGAAAAGCGTCTGGATTTCCCGACGATTATGTCTGAATTCTCTCTGGAATGTCCCGACGCCAAAAGCTATTCCTCCCTTGCCCTGGCATATATCGGCGACTGCATCTATGACCTGGTAGTCCGCACCCTGGTGGTGGGACAGAATCATACCAGCGTCAACGACCTTCATCATAAGACCATCCGCCATGTCAAGGCGGAGAGCCAGGCCGCGGCTGCGGACGCCCTGGCGCAATATCTGACCCAGGAGGAAGCGGACGTCTATCGCAGAGCCCGCAACGCCAAATCCAACACGAAAGCCAAAAATGCTTCCATTGTGGCCTATCGCAAGGCCACCGGGCTGGAGGCGCTGATCGGCTATCTGTATATTCAGAATAAAACAGACAGAATCCTGGAGCTGATGACCCTGGGGTTAGAGGCGACAGGCACAAAATAAAAGAAAGCGGATAAATAAGAGAACCCTATGGAGCATCAGGAATATACAATTGAGGGCAGGAATGCCGTAACAGAGGCCCTGAGGAGCGGGAAGCCCATCGACAGGCTGTTCATTCTGGATGGCTGCCAGGACGGCCCGGTTTCCACCATCAAAAGAGAAGCCAGAAAGAAGGATGTACTGATCAAGTATGTCACAAGGGAACGCCTGGATCAGCTTTCCGAAACCGGAAAGCATCAGGGCGTCATCGCCTTTGCCGCGGCCTATGAGTACGCCCGGATGGAGGACATTTTCGCCCTGGCGGACAAAAAAGGGGAACTGCCCTTTGTGATCCTTTTAGACAATCTGGAGGATCCCCACAATCTGGGGGCAATTTTACGTACCGCCAATCTGGCTGGCGCCCATGGAGTGATCATTCCCAAAAACAGGGCGGTGGGCCTGACCGCCTCGGTGGCACGGATTTCCGCCGGGGCCATCAATTATACGCCTGTGGTGAGGGTGACCAACCTGGCGCAGACCATCGAGGAGCTGAAAAAGAAGGGTCTTTGGTTTGTCTGCGCGGACATGGAAGGGACGCTGATGTATGATCTCAACCTGACAGGCCCCATTGGGCTGGTCATTGGAAATGAGGGAGAAGGGGTTGGCCGGCTGGTGCGGGAGCACTGCGATATGACGGCTGCCATTCCCATGAAGGGAGATATTGATTCTCTGAACGCCGCGGTGGCGGCGGGGGTGCTCTCCTATGAGATCGTGCGTCAGAGGCTTTCAGGAAAATAAGCATGTGGGAAAACTATCAGAATCTGTCGGATGAGGCCCTGATCGAAAAGTACAGGGCGGGAGATCCTCAGGTAGCCGATTTTTTGATGAATAAGTACAAAAATATGGTGAGAAGTCAGGCGAAGGATCTCTATATGCCGGGGGCAGATACGGAGGACTTGCTTCAGGAGGGTATGATCGGGCTGTTTAAGGCAGTCCGGGACTATCAGCCCGGACAGGGAGCCGCGTTTTCCACTTTTGCCTGGCTTTGCGTTTCCCGTCAGATGCTGGCGGCCGTGAGGGCGTCGGGACGGGAAAAGCATGCTCCCCTGAATAATTATGTCTCGCTGACAGTATCGGAGGAAGCGATGGCGTCCGGCGAAGGTACGGGGCAGGTTCTGGGCGGGGAGGCGAAGGAAAATCCTGAGCAGCTTCTGCTGGAGAGGGAAAACCGGGAGCAGCTGGAGGCGGAGCTTAATCAAAAGCTCAGCGCCATGGAAAAGCAGGTGCTGGATCTTTTTATGTCAGGCCTGTCTCAGAAAGAAATTGCTCAGAGTCTTGGCCTGAAGGAAAAGTCGGTCGACAACGCTTTGCGGCGGGTGCGCACCAAACTGCGCGGCAGCCTGCTGCATTCCACGAAGAGAGGATAGTCTATGAATTACAGCAAGAAGGGACTGAAAAAAAATCAGAAGATTTTCAACTCCAAAGCGCCGAAGAATGCGCATAAGCTGATGGTGGCTTTAGCGGGAATCATCTGCGTCTGTATACTGGGAGGCGTGATTGTGGCGGTTTCGGCGGTCATCGGCGTCTTTGACGCCTGCATTGACACGGCTCCGGATATCAGCGCGTCGGATGTGATTGCCAGTGGTCAGTCCAGTTTTGTGTATGACAATGAGGGCAATCAGATCGCCAAGCTGGTGGCCAGCAATTCCAACCGGATCTCCGTTACCATTGATCAGGTGCCGGAGGATTTGCAGCATGCCTTTGTGGCAATAGAGGACAGCCGCTTTTATGAGCATAACGGCGTAGATGTGATCGGCATCATCCGTGCGATGGTCACCGGCGTGAGAAACGGGTTTAACTTTACCTCCGGCGCCAGCACCATCACGCAGCAGCTGATCAAAAACACGGTGTTTGAGGATTTTGTCAACGAATCCACACAGGAGAGCATTACCCGTAAAATCCAGGAGATTTACCTGGCCATTCAGCTGTCCAATGAGCTGCCCAAGGAAGAGGTTCTGATCCGCTATCTGAACACCATCAATCTGGGACAGAACTGTCTGGGCGTCCAGTCGGCGTCTCTCCGTTATTTTAATAAAGACGTTTCGGAGCTGACATTATCGGAATGCGCGGTTATCGCAGCCATCACCAAAAACCCGGAGGGGTATAATCCCATCAAAAATCCGGAGGCCAACGCGGAGCGGCGGGAGGAGGTGCTGGATGCCATGCTGGAGGAGGGCTATATCACCCAGGCGGAGTATGACGAGGCCATGGCGGACGATCCCTATTCCAGAATTCAGGAGGTCAATGAGATCTATGTGGCCGAGGATGATGTGACATCCTATTTTGTGGATGCGGTGACAGATCAGGTTTATGAGGATCTGATCGAGGCCGGCTACACAGAGTCTCAGGCTTACAATCTGCTCTACAGCGGAGGTATTACCATCAATTCCACCATGGATCCCGATATTCAGGCCATTGTGGATGAGGTGGTTCTGGATGAGAGCAATTATCCCAGAACCTATTATCAGCTGGAGTATGCCCTCAGCGTGACCAGGGCCAACGGCGATGTGGAGCATTTCAGCACGGAGATGATGGAGAGTTATCTGGAGGAGATCAGCTACAGCGACAACAGCTATAGTACCAAGTCTCCCATGCTCTTTACCAGCGAGGAGGCGGCTCAGGAGGCCATCGACCTGTATCAGGCCTATGTGCTGGAGGAGGGAGATGAGGTGCTGGCAGAGTCCATTACGCTGACCCTGGAGCCTCAGACCTCTGTCTGCATCATTGAGCAGAGCACCGGCTATGTGGTGGCCCTTCGCGGCGGCCGCGGAGAAAAGACGGTCAGCAAGGCCTTCAACCGGGCCACGGAAGCGACCCGCCAGCCGGGTTCTACCTTCAAGGTACTGGCGGCCTACGCGCCGGCGCTTGATCTGGGGATGACTCTGGCGGATGTGCAGTATGACGCGCCCTTTGCCTATACCAATGCCGGCAATTCTGAGGACAACCGGCTGGTTTCCAACTGGTGGACCGGCTACAGAGGCTTCAAAAATTACCGTTATGGCATTCAGTGGTCCGCCAACGTGGTCACTGTGAAGCTTCTGACCATCCTGACTCCCAGAATGGGTATGAATTATCTGCTGAATTTCGGCTTTACCACGCTGATTTCAGAGACTGATGAAAACGGCAATACGGACGTGACCCAGTCCCTGTGTCTGGGCGGCATCACCAACGGCGTGACCAATCTGGAACTGACCGCGGCTTACGCCTCCATCGCCAACGGCGGCACCTATATTGAGCCCACCCTGTACACTACAGTGCTGGACAGCGAAGGCAACGTGATATTAGACAGGACAAGCGGTGAGACCAATCAGGTGATACAGGCCAGCACAGCCTGGCTTTTAATCGACGCCATGCGGGACTGCGCCAGCAGCGGAACCGGCTCCAGAGCCAACTTCTCCGGTATGGATGTGGCGGTGAAAACCGGCACCACCACGGCCAACCTGGACGTATGGGTTACCGGCTTTACCGGCTATTATACCTGCAGCGTATGGCTTGGCTTTGACCAGAATAATAAGAGCGGGGGCCTGAGCTCTGATGAGACAAAAGCACACTTAAATATCTGGCGTCAGATTATGTCCGCTGTCCACGAGGATCTGGAATATGAGGAGATCATGGAGATGCCGGATAATATCATTCAGGTGCAGGTCTGCAGCACCTCAGGCAAGCTGCCCATTGACGGAGTGTGCGATGGCGTGGTATATACGGAATACTTTGTGGAAGGCACCGAGCCGACGGAATACTGCGATGTCCACTATGTAGGCTGGATCTGCGATGAGGACGGCCTGCCGGCCACGGAGTACTGTCCCAGCAGCACCTATGGCATCTGTGAGGTGCTGCCTTTACAGGACGAGGCTCTCTGGGAGGGCATTGAGGCCGCGGGAGAGTCCATCGGCGGTGAAATCACCTATTGCCACCACACCTATGAATATATGATGTCAACCTACGGAACGGCGGATGTGACGAATGGCTCCGCGGCGACGGAGAGTACGGAGACCACAGAGACCACGGAAACATCGGAAGATACAGGTGGTGACACAGGCGAATAGTGACGATGAGTTAAAAAAACGCTGAAAAAAATAAAAAAGAGTTGTCAAGCATTTTTGAAAATGTCCCGAAAAATCTTTAACATTAGCCCCGACTGA
>JAJPYH010000293.1 GCA_021205045.1 Lachnospiraceae bacterium
GGACGCGTGAATAGATTTACCTTTCCCCATGAGTTCAGCAAATCCCGGATCATTCCCGTCTTATCCACAAAATAAAAGCCTTCTTTACGAAGTTCTGCAAAGTTCTCAATCCCTACCGGAAGTTTTTCTTCATTTCTTTCTGATCCATGGCTCCGCTCCTTTCTGCCAGCTTTGCCATTCATTGTAGCATGCCCGATTCCAAAGAGCAATGAAAAGATTCCTCCTCATATAAATCCATGATCTGCGTTGCGCAGCGGATATCCAGTCTGATCGTAATTAAGGTAATGCAAATTTTCTGACCGCGTAAGCTACGCCGTCCTCATTATTGCTCTTCGTCACATAATCCACAATTTCCAGAATCTCCGGCTCGGAGTTGGCCATCCCAACGCTGAAGCCGGCCTTTTGCAGCATATCAAAGTCATTGCCGCTGTCGCCGATGGCCATGGTCTGCTGCGGCTTGATGCCCATAATCTCCGCCAGCTTTAAGAGCGCCGCCCCCTTGGTGGCGCTGGCTTTGGTGAACTCCGCGTTGCCCACGCCGCCGGACACCATCACCAGATCATGAAACTGCGCGCACCAGTCCAGGGCCTCCTGACGGTAAAAGGGCGTTCCGTCAGGCCTGGCGGTGAAATTCACTGTCACCTTTTCCGACCCCCTGGCATGGCTTCTCATCAGTGCCATCACATCCGGCACTTCCTCCCTGCAGGATCGAAAATAAACCTTAAAGGGCTCGTCCGTGTTCATCCGGTCGATGAGCCCTGTCTTTGAAGAATCAATATAAGCGTGTCCCTCGTAAAACACATCGCAGATCACAGGCATTTTCATCAGCCCCTCCATCATGGCCAGGGTTTCGTTGCGGGGCATGGGATCCTCGTACAGGCACTTCTCCTGCTCCAGATCGTAGAGCGAGGCGCCGTTGGTACAGATGGCGTATTTTAAGCCGCGAAGCTTTCTGGCCTCCGCGGGGATGCCGTAAAAGGGCCGTCCGGTGGCGATGACCACCTGAACTCCGGCCTCAATGGCCTCCTCGCAGGCATGTCTGTTGCCTTCCGATAATTTCTTCTGTGTGTCAAATAAGGTGCCGTCCAGATCCACGGCGATCAGTCTGATGTCCATTTCTCGTTTGTCTCCCAAGTATATTCGATTGTAAAAATTCCGGATTTTCATCTGAAAAAGAGAATTCCGGCATCGTATCCGACAGCAAGACCACAGAGGATCTCCCGAAGAGTGACTCCGGTGTATTTTTTACAAAATCATCCTCATCCGTATGAATGCATAAAATTAAATTCGGGAATCAGATCGGCAAAATTCTCCAACCCGATGCAGAGATTGGCTTCATATCTGAAGTACTCTCCGGCTTCATAGGTATTAAACTGGGTCAGGGTGGTCACAGTCACATAGGAGCTCTCCTGCGCAGTGGGAACATCCTCCGGTGATTTCACCGCGAAGTTGATTCGGAAGGTGGTATAATCTCCCTCGTCCATATTGATCGTCTCTACTGTGGTCAGAAAACCGCTTTCCCAATCGAAATCTCCGATGCTGTCAACTTCCGTATATTTTGTGTCATCCTCCAGCTCTACATGATAAACATCCTCCACTTTCCAGTCGTCCATCACATAGGAGGTGAGAGGCAGAACCATCATCTCAGCATAGGTATGGCTGCTCATATTGGGAACCTGATCATCATACATGATTCTTTCATAAGCTTTGACCGCATCGTATGCGCTGCCTGAAAAAAGATTGAAGTCCTCAAAAGGATTATAGTAATAATAAAAACCGATAAAATACAGGGCGCCGGTCTGAGAATCCACCAGTACCTTAATGCCTTCGTGGTGAGTAAGGTTCCCATCATCGCTGAGCTTATCATGTCCGCTGTCAAGATAAATGGATATCAGGGTCACCAGAAACATAATGTCGCTGTGGTCCTGGGAATCATAGATTGCGTACTGAGTGCTTTCCAGAGTAAGCACATTTCCCGAAAACATTTCAAAGCCATAGCCATATCCTGCGTCATAATAATAGTCATCCATACCGAGAGCCTCCTGCAGCAGCTCCAGAATTTCTCCGTTATTGAGGCTGCCCTCCAGCTCCATGGCCTCAAACTCCGCGCCCAGGGACTTCCGATACAGATAAGTGGTGTACCGCTCCGCATCGTCCTCAATGTAGTTGCTGACCAGCACGCTGGAGATGTTCATCTCCTTATATTCCGCGTAAACGGTCTGGTTATTGGCCCTGTCCTGAATGGCGAACATAAACCTGGGAGCGAAGATGGCAGCCAGAATAACACATGCGACGAATAAGAGATATTCAAGTCTGCGAAGCATTTTCTTCCTCCCCTGGCGATTTTTCTTCTCCGGACAGTTCTGCTGACCTGCGCATTTTCTCTACAGGAGGAAAATAAAGCCGGATGGCGGTTCCCTCGCCCACATTGCTGACAATCTTCAATGTGCCTTTATGCTGATTGATGATGGTCTGGCACAGAGCCAGGCCGATGCCGGCGCCTCCCTGCTTTCTGGCGCGGGACTTGTCCACCATGTAGAAAGCCTCGGTGACCCGGCCAATCTCCTCTTTGGGGATGCCCCTTCCGTTGTCTACCACAGTGATCTGGTAGCCTCCGTCGGGCCGCTTCTGTCCCCGCAGCACCACGAAGCCGTCCTTTTCCACCGCCTTATTGGCATTGGAAATCAGATTATACAATAAGGAAAGAATCAGATCCATGTCTCCCCAGATAAAGCCCTTCTCAAAGACAGCCTTGCCCTGGATGCCCTCCTGCTCCCAGACAGGACGCATGGTGACGCGGATATTTTCCTCCAGCTTTTTCACATCAATGAGGCTGCCGTTTAAGGGGTGGCGCTCCACATTGGTCAGCTCCATCAGCTTGTAGGACAGGCTCTCCAGGCGCTTGCCCTGGGAATAAATATAAAAATAGGCCTCCCGCCGCTCCGCCTCCGTCATCTTCACCGTGTTGAGCATGTCCGCGTAGCCGATGATGGAAGCCAGGGGTGTTTTCAGCTCATGGGCGAAGGCGTTGGTGAAGTCCTCCTTCTGCCGGGCCTCCAGCTCCCTGCGGCGAGCCTCCTCTTCCTTTTCTCTGGCAATCTGCTCCTGTTCCGTGATATAGTTTAACAGAGCATCCGCCATCTTGTCAAAGTTTTTTGCCAGCTCCCCGATTTCATCCCCGGAGCGGTAGTCGCTGCGTTTGGTGTAGTCCCCGGCGGCGATTTTGCGCACCACCCCGCCCAGATTTTCAATGGGCCTGGTCAGCGCCCGGGACAGGATGCCCGCCAGCAGCGCTCCCACGGCCAAAAGCACCAGCACGGCAACCCAGTACTGGCGCATATAATAATCTCGATCTGTATAGGTTTCGGAAATGTCCTGATAGATGCCCAGCACAATGGTATCGCTGCCGGTATCGTAGGAAATGATCTGCACAAGAACGCTCATTCCATCATAGCTCTGCTGAGAGAGCCTCTGTATTCCATAGACGCTGTTGTGCGTCTCGTCAATATTCTTCGCCATCTCAGTGATATACGAAGTCAGGCCGCCGGACACACCGGGAGTCACTAAAAGCCAGGGGTCGCTGCCCACGATGATGCTGCCGGAATCATAGGCAAAATACCCCAGCGTTGTGTCACCAGAGCTTAAAGAAATGGAGTCCAGAGCCGCCGGTATGGCGTAATCCTTCCCGTAGGCCTCATAGGAAGAATAAGAGATGTCAAACAAATACTGCAGCATCTGAATCTGCTGAAAAGCCTGCTCCTTCTCCTTGTCCAGCAGACGCTGAAAGTTTGAGTTCAGCATCCACAGGCCAAAGACCGTAAAGGCGGCCGCCAGAATTGAGAGCATGGATAAAAACAGTTTGTCCGCAAATTTCATGAAAGAGAGTCCTCTCCCTCCAGTCGATAACCCACCTTGTAGATGGTGGAGATTTCCTTATTCCAGTCCAGCTTCTTTTTGAGACGCTGAATATGGATGTCCACGGTGCGGCCCATGCCCTCGCTGTCCCCGCCCCAGACCTGCTCATAAATCCGGTCCCGGTACAGGGCGATATTACGGTTCCTGGCCAGAAGCAGCAGCAAATCATACTCCTTCAGGGTCAGTTTCACCGGCTCCCCGTTTTTTTCACCGTCCGGGATACCGTATCGATCACAATATCAAAGACCCTGAGCATGGTATCCGCCTTATGATAGCGGCGAAGCACCACCTCCACCCTGGCTAACAGCTCCGCAATCTCAAAGGGCTTGGTCAGATAATCCTCCGCCCCCAGCTTCAATCCCTTGACCTTCTGCTGGGTACTTCCCAGCGCCGTCAGGAAAATCACCGGAATGGACAGAGAATTGGCGTAATTGATCAGTTCATAGCCGTCGATTTTGGGCAGCATGATATCCAGCAGTACCAGGTCGAAGGGCTCGCTCTCCATGAAATTTGCGGCCTCCTCCCCGTCCGCCGCCCAGACACAACTGTAACCGGCTTTTTTCAGATTCATGCGGATCAGGTTGGCGATGGGCTCCTCATCCTCCGCGATTAAAATTCTGTACATTTGTTTACCCCTCTGTTAAATCGGACTGCCGTTCAGACAGTACGATTTACCCTTCTGTTATTGCGTAAAGGATACCCTCCGCGATGGCCTGCGCCAGCTCATTCTGATAGCTCTCCGTGTTCAGCTTGCTGCACTCCTGCGGATTGGACATATATCCCATCTCAATGAGCACCGCCGTCATAGTCGTATTGCGCAGAACAGACAGATCCTGCTCCTGAGCGTTCCTCACCTCAATCTGCGTATTCCGCTCTATGTATTCCAGAATGGCGTCCGCCAGCACTCCACCATCCATCGCCCCGGTATAATAATAACACTCCAGACCGCTGATGGAACTGCTGTCATCATAATAATTGCAGTGCAGACTGATAAAATAATCCGCCCCGGCGTCATTGGCCACAGCCGCCCTGTCCTCCAGCGCCAGATACTCATCCTCGGTCCTGGTCAGAATCACCTCCGCGCCGCTGACCTCCAGAAGCTCGGCCACCTTCAGACTCACCGCCAGATTGATGTCACATTCCTGAACTGAGCCCACAATACAGCCTGGATCATCGCCCCCATGCCCCGGGTCGATCACAATGGTGACGCCGGACATACTGCCCGCGGCGATGCCGGTGCTCTCCGTGAAGGAAGAAAAGGCGTCCACAGCGTTGAAGTCGGAAAAAATCGAGGTTTCCGAACCTGTCAGAAGGCTTCTGACCCTGGCAGCGAGGAAGATGGTAACGGCGAGCGTTGCAAAGAAAAAGACATATTGAAAAGCGTGGAGGAAGGGATGGCGGTGCGAATGGCTTCTCCTCGCAGTCTGCTGTCGGTTCCCGGTTGGTTTTTGTCGCCTTGTATTTGTCGTCCGATTGCTTCGTCTGGCCTCTGCGCCCGACTGCCGTTTTTTTCTCTCGTCCTTCTGCTCTGTAAAGTATTCTTCCTCCAGTAGTATGGAAAGCTGATCCCGTTTCATTCAAGCCTCCTGTCAAGAGCAATCCCTTTTCTCACCTTTCAAGGGTAGCGAAAGCTTGTAAACTTTTTGTAACAAAATTCTTAACTCTTATTTAATTTTCTATCCGGTTGTAGTATAATGAATTTGTCTCCCGGTTCCGCGAAAGAGTGCGGGCCATGCGCCCGTATCGGAGGTGTCCAGTCTCACACTTACTATTCGCTGTGAACACGCTCCGGCCGGGGGATTTTTGATTTCAAAAAGTTCCGAAATTATAGCTACTTCCTGGCAATAATGTGCTCCTTATCCTTGAAAATATGATCCGCAGGGATAACACCCCGCACACAACTGGTAGGATACACCTGCCCGCGTCTGCCAATGACCGTTCCGGGATTGAGCACGCTGTTGCAGCCCACCTCCACTTCATCGCCCAGCATGGCGCCCACCTTCTTCAAACCGGTGGGAATCTGTTCGTCCGCTCCCTTGATGACCACCAACGTCTTGTCACTCTTCACATTGGAAGTAATACTGCCAGCACCCATGTGCGCTTTATAGCCCAGAATGCTGTCGCCCACATAATTATAATGCGGCACCTGTACCTTATTAAATAAAATCACATTCTTCAGCTCCGTAGAGTTGCCCACCACCGCGCCCTTTCCCACAATGGCATTGCCGCGGATGAAGGCACAGTGACGAACCTCAGCATCCTCATCAATGATGCAGGGACCAGTGATGCTGGCCGTGGCAGCCACCTTCGCGGAGCGGGCGATCCAGACATTCTCTCCCTGCTTCTGATACCGGTCTTTCGGCAGGGTTTCTCCCAGCTTCAGAATGAACTCGCTGATTTTCGGCAGAACCTGCCAGGGGTATTCGTCATCCGCAAAAATGTCTGCGGCAATGGTCTGGGACAGGTCGTATAGTTCTGATATTTGGCATTCTTTCATTTTGGTGTTCCTTTCGTAATTTGTAATATCAAAACATTAATCTATTTTCCTATATCTGAAACAATATCATTTTGAT
>JAJPYH010000165.1 GCA_021205045.1 Lachnospiraceae bacterium
GGGGCTAATGTTAAAGATTTTTCGGGACATTTTCAAAAATGCTTGACACAAAAAATCGTCCCGTAAAAAATAATTTTTTTCAGATACAGAAACCGCGGCGCCCTGCAAAGCAGGCACGCCGCGATTTCTTTTATGAGCAAAATATAGAATTTTACCGAAATTAATACCGATTAAACCTCAAACATCATCTCGCCATAGGTCGGCACCGGCCATACATCCGCGTCCACGATCTGCTCCAGCTCATCGATGGGAGCGCGCAGCGCTGCCATCGCCGGAACCACCACATCCTTGTACGCAAAGGCCTGCTGCTTTCCATCTCTGATGGCAAAGGACTCATCTGTCACCTTCTTCAGCTCATCCAGAGCGGCTTTCGCCTGAGCAAGCTTCTCATTGACCTCCACCAGCTCCTCAGCCTGCACTGTGGGCTCCGCGCCCGCCGCCTTCACGGACAGAACCGTATCCGCCAGGGTCCTGGAATATTTGATCACCGCAGGAATATAATCCTTGGACGCCATGTCAATCATGGTACGGGCCTCAATGTTGATGTTCTTGCTGTAAGTCTCATAAAGGACCTCTTCTCTGGCCTCCAGCTCCACTTTGGTAAAGATACCGAATTTCTCAAACAGCTTCACAGCCTTATCCGTGGTCAGAGCGCCTGTAGCTTCCACCATGGATTTGATGTTCGGCAGACCGCGCCTCTCAGCTTCCTCTACCCAGGCCTCGGAATAACCGTCGCCGTTGAAAATCACTCTGCTGTGCTTGGTCAGATTTTCCTTGATCAGGTCATGGCAGGCCATGTCAAAGTTGTCAGCGGCCTCCAGAATATCAGCCGCCTCACAGAAGGCTTCAGCTACGATGGCATTCAGCACCGTGTTGGCGTCCGCGATGGAAGCGGAAGAGCCTACCATACGGAACTCAAACTTGTTGCCGGTGAAGGCAAAGGGTGAAGTTCTGTTTCTGTCGGTGGCGTCCTTCATAAACTCCGGAAGAGTGGAAACGCCGGTCTCCAGCTTCTCACCGTGAATGGAGCGAACCGCCTCGCCGGTCTCCACCAGCTGCAGCACCACATCCTCCAGCTGCTCGCCCAGGAATACGGAAATAATGGCCGGCGGCGCCTCGTTGGCACCCAGTCTGTGGTCATTGCCCACATCCGCAGCACTCTGGCGAAGCAGATCCGCGTGAGTATCCACTGCCTTCAGCACGCAGGAAAGCACCAGCAGGAACTGAATATTCTCATGAGGGGTCTCGCCCGGATCCATCAGATTGATGCCGTCGTCCGTGCACAGAGACCAGTTATTGTGTTTACCGGAGCCGTTAACGCCAGCGAACGGCTTCTCGTGAAGCAGACAGGTCAGGCCATGACGGCCGGCCACGCGCTTCATGGTTTCCATCACCAGCTGATTGTGATCCACAGCCATATTGGCGGTCTCATAAATGGTAGCCAGCTCATGCTGCGCGGGAGCCACCTCATTATGCTGAGTCTTGGCAGTGACGCCCAGCTTCCACAGCTCCTCATTCAGATCCTTCATATATCCGCCGATTCTCTCGCGGATATTTCCGAAATAATGATCCTCCAGCTCCTGTCCCTTGGGCGCCGGTGCACCGAACAGAGTGCGTCCCGTGAAGATCAGATCCTTGCGCTGTAAGTATTTGTCCTTATCTATAATAAAATATTCCTGCTCCGGTCCTACACTGGCGGACACCTTCTTGGAAGTGGTGTTGCCGAAAAGCCGGACAATACGGATGGCCTGCTCGCTGACAGCCTCCATGGAGCGCAGCAGCGGAGTCTTCTTGTCCAGAGCCTCGCCCTTATAGGAGCAGAATGCGGTGGGAATGCAGAGAATCACACCGGCAGCGCTCTCCTTTAAAAATGCCGGAGAAGTGATGTCCCAGGCTGTATATCCTCTTGCCTCAAAGGTGGCGCGCAGCCCCCCGCTGGGGAAGGAAGACGCATCCGGTTCGCCCTTGATCAGCTCCTTGCCGGAAAACTCCAGAAGCATCTTGCCGCTTTCATCCGGCGAAGAAATAAAAGCATCATGCTTCTCAGCGGTAATATCCGTCAGCGGCTGGAACCAGTGGGTATAATGAGTCGCACCCTTTTCCACGGCCCAGTCCTTCATCGCCTTGGCGACCACATTGGCGTCCTCTAAAGACAACTCGCCGCCCTGCTTCATGACCTTTACAACATCCTTAAACACATTCTTGGACAGGCGCTCCCTCATCGTACCGATGTCAAACACGTTACTGCTAAACAGTTCTTCTACATTCATGCTCATAATGTTTCCCTCCAAATCCAGTTACGGGCCTGACGTAAATCAGGAATAAAAAAAAGCGTTCAAAGGTTTTATCTCCTCTGAACGCCATCGTTCACATCTCACGTTTTCCCGGTTGAACCTACTCTACTCTATTGTTCCGCAAATTGCAAGCCCTTTTTCTAATTTCCATGTTTTGACCAAAATGCTCGATTTTTTTGGAACCCGCTTGTCTAAAATTACTATTGACTTTTTATTCTCATTTCTGTATTATTGAAACGTTGAAAAACCACTGGGTTCGCCGGATGGAATGTGACAGATTGCTTCCTTTCAGGAATACAGTAACCCAGGGTGCTCAACCTCGGGGTGTGGCTCAGCTTGGTAGAGCGCTTCGTTCGGGACGAAGAGGCCGTGGGTTCGAATCCCGTCACCCCGACTTGACGAGATACCGGAATTTCCTTTCAGGAAGGAAATTCCGGTTTTTTCATTTTTCTTCTAAAGGCAGTCCACCGGCCATCTGCAAAATGTATATTCAGCTTCAGCCTTCCCATCCCTTCTTTCCGGAATTCTGATATCTCATTGAGACGCCTTCCAGGGCAGGGCATTCAGCGCTTCCACCCAAAGAATATCTTCCATCTGGCTCTGGAACGGATACCCGCAACTATGTTTTTCTTCTCTCCGCAGCAGCTGCATGGGTGTTTAAATCCGAGATATTCACAGTCTTTCGGTTTCAATCTGAGATGATATTTCTGATTCAGACACTGTCTGCATGTTTTCCCAAGTTCCTCCCTCTCTAATCTTCCATATCGTATCATTTCGACCTCCTTGAAAAACCCCTGTATTTTCCGTTCCATTCCCTCCATTGTCAGCCTGAGTATCTGTTAAATTTATAAAATCATGCTTCTGCGGCTGCATACAATCGCCATTCCTACAGTTTCACCTGATGAAGATTCATCTGAACGCGGGCCGTGAAGGTTTTTTCATGCTCATCAAACCTGAAACGCGCCCTTCCTCCGTATTTCCCCGCCGTATACTCCAGGCTGTACAGCCCGTAACCTCCGCCAGCCCGGCTGCTGACAAATGCCCCGGCGGGGAGAAAGCCGCCGTCCATACGATATCTGCCGGAAGGATGAACACTCCGGCAGGGATTGACGACCCGGATCAGCATGGAGCCGCCGATCACGCCAATCTCCACGGTAATCCAGCGATTCTCCTCCTGCTTACAGGCACGGATGGCGTTCTCCATCATATTGCCCAGCAGGGTGGTCAGATCCACCGGCGCGATGGCAACCTCTCCGCAGTCCGCCTGTACCTTGCACTGAATACCGGAGTCCGCTGCCATCCCTGCATAATACTGAAGGAGACCATTGATTATGATATTCCGGCAGTAAACAGTGGTGTCACGGTGATCGATCTGCACTGTCAGTTCAGAAAGGTAATCGCCCATGGCTTCCTCATTGCCCTGGGCAAGCAGTTCCGACAAATGATTCAGAGAATGGCGCATGTCATGCCGCAGTCTCCTGGTCTGCTCCACCTCCCGGGTAATGCTCTCATACTGCAGTTTCTGGATTTCCAGAGCCCTGCGCTCCTCGCTGTCACGCTTGCGGCGCACCGACTCCTGGAACAGCGACCAGTAAAAGAGCATCAGCACTACTGTCACCAGCAACAGCGGCGGCACAATCCACCACCAGTAATTCGGCAGAAGACCGGCCGGACTGGAGGTGTAGATCACCAGGATGGCAAGATAGAGAAAAGACACCGCAAGCAATACAAAAAACTCCCGGCGGATATTTTCAATCTCCATCTCTGCCAGAAATTCCCTCACCACCTTGCCCATAATCAAAGCGGTCGGAGGAAACATCAGAACCGCCGTGCCTGCATAAAAAGCCAGCGTCAGCGGCGGGTAGATTTCCGCAAGCACCCCGTCCGGAATCTGCGCTAATATCCCATTGACTATCTGATACTGCGCGGCCGCGTAAAAAAGCGCCAGCACCAGGACAATCATCTTTTTGACTGTCTCCACCCGCAATACTATAAAATAAAAGATAACAAACACAAAAAGAGCCAGCAGCATGTACAGATTGGCAATCAGCGCCTGATTATGTACAGAACCAATCGCCTCCATCCTTATGACCAGGGGGAATATGGCGGAGGATATGACCGCCAGAGCGCCGCAGCCAATGACAACCCGCCTGCGGGGATACAAAAACGCCCCTTCCGCAAAAGGCAGCAGGCAGAGAAATATCCCTGCCCCGAACTGGATAAAGAACCCGGCGAAATGTCGAAGATAGAAGCTCATGAAGTTACCCCCCATTCTTTCCGCCCGTCCAGACGGTTAAACAGGTAATTGTCATAAGCCGCATGAATAGCTGCCCTTTCCCTGCGGGCAAATTCCAGCCGGGTGCCGTCCCTCAGCATGCAGGCTGCCGTGCCCATCTGCTCGATTTTCTCCATATTGACGATCAGGCTCCGGTTCAGTTTGAGAAAGGTATTGTCCAGCTTCTTTTCCATTTCCTCCATGGACATCCACACCCGGATCACTTTGCCGCCCGTCAGCACCAGTTCCTTCACATGCCCCACGCTCTGGATATAATTGATCTCATCGACAGCCACGGTATAGCTGCCGCTGCCGGACGGGAAAACAATCACCGGGCTTCTTTTCTTCTGAAACTCCGCCAGCCGCCGGAGCGACTCCTCAACGCCCCCGGCTGTCACTGGCTTCACAAGATAATGGAGCGCCCTCAGAGAAAAGGCATCCACCGCGTAATCCTTACTTGTGGTCACAAACACAATCCCTGTAGATGGAGAAAGGGCCTGCAGGCTCTCCGCGGTTTCCACGCCATTTTCACCGGGCATGTAAACATCCAGAAATACAATGTCGAAGGGCGGTGCCTTTGCGGCGGCCTCCAGCAGGTTCTTCCCGCTGGTAAAGCATTCCGGTTGTCCTACAGAATCCTGGGCAAGAAGGAGCTGAACCACCCGCTCCTGTTCTCTGACGCTGTCGTCACAAACCGCAATCCGCACACCGATCCCTCCTTTCCTGTGACTCATCTACCAGAGTCCTTCGGATCATTTTACCACATTTTTCCGCCTTTTGGTTTACCATTCGTGCTGTTTTCCCCTGCCATTCGTGATATTTTTCCCTGCCGCTCATGATATGAAAAAATCTTCTGATATATGACAAAAGGGAATCGGCAGACCCGACTCCCCTTTGAGTACATTTTTCATTTCAAGATAACTGTAAACAGTAACAGTTCAACGAAATAACAGTTGTCAGCTGATGGACACCACAGTATAGTCCTGATCCTCCACCGCTTTCTTGAGCACCGCGTCGTCAACCTCCGCAGTCAGCGTCACCACAGCGCTTCCCGCCTCGTGACTCACCTGAGCGCTCTCCACCTGGGGCAGAGCCTCCAGCGTCTTCTTCACTCTGGCCTCGCAGTGGCCGCACATCATTCCTTCGATTTTCATGGTCTTTGTCATGGTTTTTATTTCCTCTCTTTCCTTTATTGAATGAACAGCCGCATCCTCTGTCTGATTTACCGCTGCATATTCCGCCTGATCTGCCGTGGCAGCTTTTGCTCTTTTTCCCGCGGGATCTTTTGCCTGATCTGATGCCGCATCCTTTGTCCGTTTTGTCATTGTGCTGTTCCCGGATTTTTTCCTCGCATGATCCCGCTTCGTACTGTGGATATCCACGAAATTCAGGCGCAGGGCGTTGGACACCACACAGAAGCTGGACAGGCTCATGGCCGCCGCCGCAAACATGGGATTCAGCTGCCAGCCAGAAATGCCGATGTAAACTCCTGCCGCCAGCGGAATGCCGATAACATTGTAAAAGAAGGCCCAGAACAGATTCTCATGAATATTGGTCAGAGTTGCCCGGCTCAAACGAATGGCCGCCGGTACGTCGCTTAAGCGGGAGTGCATCAGCACCACATCCGCGGCGTCGATGGCCACATCCGTGCCCGCTCCGATGGCTATGCCCATATCTGCCCGGGTCAACGTCGGAGCGTCGTTGATGCCATCGCCCACCATGGCCACCTTTCCCTTCTCCTTCAGGC
>JAJPYH010000177.1 GCA_021205045.1 Lachnospiraceae bacterium
TTGGGACATTTTCTCTTGTGGTATATAAGGACATTATCATAAATGGCTTATATCGCGCCATGCTTTGCCGTGATTGGTGCTTGACAAGATGGGGTATTCGTGTAAAACTAGGTGTAGTTTAGTTTGGCAGTTATTGATGAAGGCGGCGGTTGAGGAGCAATCGGCCTTTACGCATAGTGATGATGTCCGCGTCAACGGGCATGTCTGATTTGAGAGATGATAAGGAAAATTCTATGAATAAATGCTTTATACGGATATTGTCCATCATGGTTTGCCTGGTTGTTCTGACCGGCTGCGGCAGCGGAGCAGGCACAGCGGGTTCGTCAGCTGTATCGGATACGGAGGAGGCCTCGGCGGCAGCGGAGGGAGAAACGGTCTACACTCTGATCGAGGATATGAAGTACGAGGAGGCGCTTGCACTTCTGGAGACTCTGGATCTTGGAGATCAGGAGAGTCTGCGTGTGGCGGGCATCTGTTATATGGGGCAAGGGCAGTACGAAGAGGCGGTGGAAGCCTTTGAGGAGGCGCTTGCCTGCAACAACGGTTTTATTTACGATATCGATTATGATATCAACCGTTATCTGGCGGTGGCTTACAATAAGCTGGGCGAGTATGAGAAGGCGGAGCAGGTGTACGCGGCCATCTGCGCCCTGCAGCCGAAGGATTCGGACGCCTGGTATATGCACGGCGTCACATATCTGGAGCTGGGGCAGTATGAGAGCGCGGTGGAGTGCTTTGATACTGCCGTGGGGCTGGCGCCCACGGACTATGACCTGATGATTTCCATTTATCAGGCGCTGGCCCAGTACGGTTACCGGACGCTGGGGGAGGAATATATCGCGGATATTCTGGACAACAGTACTACCATCGGCGATTATGACAGGGGCCGGATTCTTTATTATACCGGCGAGTACAGCCAGGCCATTGTATATCTGGAGAAGGTAAAATCCCAGGGTACCCAGGATGTGATTCTGTACCTGGCCATGAGCTATGAGGCGCTGGGCGATTACAATTACGCCGCCAATGTATATACCTCCGGCCTGGAGCTGGGGGAGAGCGCCGTGCTTTACAATCAGCTGGGATTATGCCAGCTGAAGCGGGGACTGTGCGAGGAGGCCCTGGAGGCCTTTACTTCGGGACTCGCCTGCAATGATACCTCCCTGCGCCAGAATCTGAGATACAATCAGATCGTAGCCTATGAGATGCTGGGGGACTTTGCCACGGCCAAGGAGCTGATGGAGAGCTATATCAGCGATTATCCGGGGGATGAGGAGGCACAGAGAGAAGCGCTGTTTTTGGAGAGCAGATGAGATGAAAGCCAATATTATTTCCTATTTACAGACATACGGACAGGAAAGCTTTCAGCAGAGGGCATTCAATGGAGTGGATGCCCTTATTTTGTGTCAGTTTTCCTATTTGAAATTTGACGGGATTATACCGGGTTTGCCGCAAGCTATGGGAAAGTCTGTGACTGCCCTTCAGACGGAGGCGCTGGCTCATGCTTTCTCTGAAGACACCGGACAATCTGGCATGGAAAAGGATGAAGGTACCGGACAATCCGGCATGGAAAAGGATGAAGACACCGGACAATCCGGTATGAAAGAGGGGCTTCCCATGGTCACACTGCTTGACATCTGGCGCAGCCCGAACCGGGAGAGGATGTTTTACGACATAAGGTTCGAGGAGGAAAACAGGGCTCTGGCCGAGCAGCTGTTGCTGTCTGCCAGATTTAAGCATGCCCACTTCGGTCTTTTTGCCGATTTTGTCAGCGCTGAGGAAAAGGTGCAGTTTTCCGCCCTGACCTGCGTGCTGGAGGACGGCAGCGTGAAGATCATTTACCGGGGCACGGACGAGAGCCTGGCGGGCTGGCGGGAGGACATGGACATGGCCCTTACCTATCCGGTGCCGGGGCAGGAGTACAGCAGCCGCTATCTGGAACTGGCGGCGGGGTTTCTCACAGGCCCGTTGGATATTCTGGGCCATTCCAAGGGCGGAAATCTGGCGGTATACGCGGCCATGAACGCTTCCAATGAGGTACAGGCGAGGATCAATACCATTTATAATATGGACGGCCCCGGCTTCAAGAAGGGGGTCTGTCAGCTGGAGCTTTTTGAGAGGATCGAACCGAAAATTCAGAAATTCATCCCCCGCTCCTCTCTGGTGGGCATGATTCTGGAAAATTACGGCGACTATCGGGTGGTGGACAGCGACGCTGTGGGAATGATGCAGCATTTTCCCAGCTCCTGGACGGTGGAGGGCACAGACTTTGCCTATCTGGAAAAGCTGGACGAGCCCCAGCGGATCATCAACGATGCTGTCAGAGAATGGCTGGAGCGCTTAAGCGAGGAGGAGCAGCGGGAGTTTGTGGATACCCTGTTTGAGGTGCTGGAAGCTTCCGGCGTCAGTGATCTGGTGGAATTTACCCGGGATTATAAGGGCTGTATTTCCAGAATGCTGACCGCGCTGCAAAATCAGGATCCGGACAAAAGAAAGCGTGCTCTCAGAGTGGTCCGGCTCTTATTTCAGATTTCCGGGCAGCCCTTTAAAAGCGAGGCTCTTGCCTGGATTCAGGAAAAACTGGAAAAATAACTCCCGGCTGCAATTATTTTCACTGATTTTTTTATATAGTTTTTAGACTCAAACCTTGTAAGTTTTGACAATTCATGGTAAGATTATAAAGAAGTTTGTGTGCATTATTGATATAGTGAACGATGAGTCGTTCGCTGTAAAGGTGATGCACATGATCGCGTAGGGAGTGGCTGCATAGTCAGCCGGCGATCAGCGCGATAGTAAACGACAAAAAGCCGTTTACTATAATTTCACAGGAAGGAGTAATACTAAAATGGGAATGGATATTCGCTATTCTGCGAACCAGAAGGACGTGAAGCACTACACCACCCAGGAGCTGCGGGACGAGTTTCTGATTCAGAATCTGTACGTGGCCAATGAGATTGTGGCGGTTTACTCTCATGTGGATCGCATGGTAACCGTAGGCTGCATGCCTACCACTGAGATTGTGCCCATTGATAAGGGCATCGACTGCTGGCACAATTTCGGCACCGATTATTTTCTGGAGAGAAGAGAGATCGGTATTTTCAATATCGGGGAGGGGAAGGGCACCATCGTAGCCGATGACGAGACCTTTGAGATGGGCTACAAGGACTGCCTCTACATCACCAAGGGGACGAAGAAGGTAACCTTCGCCAGCGCCGATCCTGAGCACCCCGCCAAATTCTACATGGTCAGCGCACCTGCGCACTGCTCTTACAAGACCACCTTTATTTCCATTGAAGACGCAGCCAAGAGAACCTTAGGCTCATTAGAGAATTCCAACAGGCGTACCATCAACCAGTTCATCCACCCGGATGTGCTGCCCACCTGCCAGCTTTCCATGGGCATGACCTGCCTGGAGCCGGGCAGCGTGTGGAATACCATGCCCTGTCATACTCACGAGCGCCGCATGGAGATTTATACATATTTTGAGGTGCCGAAGGACAACGTGGTCATGCATTTCATGGGCGAGCCCACCGAGACCAGACACATTGTGATGCAGAATGAGGAAGCGGTCATCAGTCCCTCCTGGAGCATTCACTGCGCCTCCGCCATATCCAATTATACATTTATCTGGGCCCTGGGAGGGGAGAATCAGGACTTTGACGACATGGACAATCTGGTGCCCACACAGTTAAGGTGAGACGCGGGCTTTGGCACCGCACAGTTCAGGTAAAGCGCGAAATTGATCTATTGTCGCTTTCATTATAAAATTAAAGAAAGAAGGAGAACATTATGGTAAGTTTTAGTTTGGAAGGCAAAGTAGCCATGGTAACCGGCGCTTCCTACGGCATCGGTTTCGCAATTGCAAGCGCATACGCTGAGGCTGGCGCTACTATCACATTCTGCGATATCAAGCAGGAGCTGGTGGACAAGGGTCTGGCCGCTTATGCTGAGAAAGGCATCACCGCTTACGGATATGTCTGCAACGTCTGCGACGAGGAGCAGGTAAAGGCCATGGTGGCTCAGATTGAGGAAGAGCACGGCGTGATCGACATTCTGGTCAATAATGCCGGTATCATCAAGAGAATCCCGATGACTGAGATGAGCGCGGAAGCATGGCGCCAGGTAATTGATGTAGACCTGACCGGTCCGTTCATCATGTCCAAGGCCTGCATTCCGTCCATGATCACCAAGGGCGGCGGCAAGATCATCAACATCTGCTCCATGATGTCCGAGCTTGGCCGTGAGACCGTTTCCGCTTATGCGGCAGCCAAGGGCGGCTTAAAGATGCTGACCAGAAATATCTGCTCTGAGTACGGCCAGTACAACATCCAGTGCAACGGCATCGGACCCGGCTACATTGAGACTCCTCAGACCGCTCCTCTTCGTGAGCGTCAGGCGGACGGCTCCAGACATCCCTTTGATCAGTTTATCGTAGGCAGAACCCCGGCAGGCCGCTGGCTGCAGACCGAGGAGCTGACCGGACCTGCAGTGTTCCTGGCAAGCGAGGCTTCCAACGCAGTGAACGGACACGTTCTGTATGTGGACGGCGGTATCCTGGCTTACATCGGCAAGCAGCCGTAATACGGAGGACAATATGCGGATTGCATTGATCAATGAAAATTCCCAGGCGGCCAAAAACTCCCTGATCTGCGACACGCTCAGAAAGGTAGTGGAGCCCATGGGACATACTGTGGACAATTACGGCATGTATTCCGCGGAGGATGAAAAGCAGCTGACCTACGTGCAGTGCGGCATTCTGGCAGGCGTACTCTTAAACTCCGGCGCAGCGGACTTTGTGGTCACAGGCTGCGGAACAGGACAGGGCGCCATGCTGGCCTGCAATTCCTTCCCGAAGGTGCTTTGCGGCCACATCACCAATCCTCTGGACGCCTACCTGTTTTCTCAGGTGAATGACGGCAACTGCGCGGCCATGCCCTTTGCGCAGGGCTTTGGCTGGGGCGCGGAGCTCAATCTGGAGACCACCTTTGAGAAGCTGTTCGGCACTCCCGGCGGCGGTGGCTATCCCAAAGAGAGAGTGGTGCCGGAGCAGCGCAATAAGAAGATTCTGGATCAGGTCAAGACTGTAACGTACGCCGATATGGCTGATATTCTGTCAAAGCTTGATCCTGAACTGGTAAAGGGAGCCCTTGGCGGCGACCACTTCAAGGAGCTGTTCTACGCCAGCTGCAAGTGCGAGAAGATGGCGGCGGCCGTGGAGGCTGTTGTCGGAAAATAAGGAGAGGGTATTTTTATGAACGAGGTATTACAGAAACTGAATAACATCGGCATCGTGCCGGTGGTTGTCATCAATAAGGTTGAGGATGCGGTTCCGCTTGCAAAAGCGCTCTGCGCCGGCGGACTTCCCTGCGCGGAGGTTACCTTCCGTACCGCAGCGGCCAGGGACGCCATCAAGGCCATGACCGAAGCCTGCCCTGAGATGGTAGTAGGCGCCGGCACCGTTTTAAACGCGGAGCAGGTGGATGCGGCCGTGGAAGCAGGCGCTACCTTTATCGTCAGCCCGGGCTTAAATCCGAAGACTGTGAAATACTGCCAGGAGAAGGGTGTTCCGATCACTCCCGGCACCTCCAGCCCCAGCGACATCGAGCAGGCCATTGAGTTAGGCCTGGATGTGGTAAAGTTCTTCCCGGCGGAGCAGTCCGGCGGACTGGCAAAGATCAAGGCCATGGCAGCTCCCTATGTAAATATGAAGTTCATGCCCACCGGCGGCATCAATGCCAAGAATCTGAACGACTACTTAAGCTTCCCCAAGATCATTGCCTGCGGCGGTTCCTGGATGGTTCCGGCCAAGCTGGTGGATGAGGGCAAGTTTGATGAAATCGAGAAACTGACCCGCGAGGCAGTGCAGACCATGCTGGGCTTCGAGATTAAGCATGTGGGCATCAACTGCGCCAACGAGGATGAGGCGAACGCTACCTCTGAAGCTCTGGCACACGCTTTCAGCTTCGATATCAAGAACGGCAACAGCTCCATGTTTGTGGGTACCGCTTTCGAAGTGATGAAGAAGCCCTACCTTGGCGCCAAGGGCCACATCGCCATCGGCACCAACTACATGAACCGTGCCATTGCCTACATGGAGAATCTGGGCGTGGAGTTCGACTATGACACTGTCAAGAAGAACGATAAGGGCGGCATCAAGGCCATCTACATGAAGGATGAGATCGCGGGCTACGCGATTCACCTGGTACAGAAATAAGGCTCTTTTATCAGGCAATCGGATGGGCAGGTTTTTTGCACTGAAGATGAAAGTTTGAAACAGTTAGATAGTAGTGGTTAGACGAAAAATAGCGTACAGCAAA
>JAJPYH010000242.1 GCA_021205045.1 Lachnospiraceae bacterium
CAAAATCCCCCAAGATTGGGGGCAGGGGGTTGAGGTGTCGAAGACACTTTTTTACATTATAGGAAATTCCGATTTTCACTTTACTTTCAATGTTATGATGTAAAATTCATATGAACTCGGTTGCAAAAAGTTCCCAAAAAGGGTATGATAAACGGTGATGGAAACTTATCGGATAATTTACAGTCAGAAAAATCAGATACAGACCTATACCGGGGAGATCGTGGAGAAGAAATCCCGCTTTATCGCCAATATCCGGACGGCGGAGAGCGAGGAGGAGGCCATAGCCTTTGTGGAGCAGATGAGAAAGCGATACTACGATGCCCGGCACAATTGCTATGCCTTCGTGGTGGGACCGGCAGGGGAACTTGTGCGCTCAAGCGACGATGGGGAGCCCTCCGGCACAGCGGGCAGACCCATGCTGGAGGTTCTGCTGGGCAGGGAGCTTCGGAATGTGGCGGTGGTGGTAACCCGGTATTTTGGAGGGGTACTGCTTGGCACGGGAGGCCTGGTGCGGGCATATACACAGGCTGTGCAGGAGGCTCTGCAGAGCTGTCCCACGGCTGTCATGCGGCCCGGGAAACGGCTGGAGATCGAGACAGATTATAATGGCATTGGGAAGATATTGTATCTGCTGGGAAAAAGAAACCTGACGCCGGAGAGCAGCGAGTACACGGACCGGGTGTGTCTGAGAGTTCTTGTCCCTGAGGAGGAAGCTGATTATTTTACAAAAGACGTGATTGAAGTTACCGCAGGACGAAGCAGAATTGTGGAGCTGGAGGAGGTGTTTTATCCGGTTCCGGAATAGGAGGGAACGATGCAGGAGAGAATAGACGAGCAGTTGGAGATGATTTCAACCTTTCTGGAACAGAAGCAATATACCAATCTGAGGCAGGCGCTGACTCAGATGAATGAGGCGGATATCGCTGTGGCCCTGGGCAGGCTGGATGAGGAAAATGTCAAAACGGTGTTCCGCATTCTGCCAAAGGATCTGGCGGCGGATATCTTTTCCTATATGGAAGTGGATCAGCAGCAGATGGTCATCACTTCCCTGTCCGACAGGGACGCGGGACGGCTGATTGACAGGCTGCAGGCCGATGACGCGGCGGATTTTATCGATGAGATGCCCGCCAATATTGTGAAAAAGATTCTGGCCAACGCAAGCCCCGATACCAGGCGGGATATCAACCAGCTGCTTCAGTACCCGGAGGACAGCGCCGGCAGCATCATGACGGTGGAATACGTGGAGTTAAAGGAAAATAACACCGTTGCCGGAGCCCTGGACAGGATCAGGAAGATCGGGCTGGACTCTGAGACCAGTAATATCTGCTATGTGCTGGATCCCTCCCGCCTGCTGGTGGGAACGGTCACCCTGCGCAAGCTGGTGATCAGCGAGCCGAAGGACTTCATTGAGGATATCATGGACACTCATGTGATCTCTGTGAATACCATGACCGACCAGGAGGCTGTTGCCAGACAATTTCAGAAATACGACCTGATGGCCATGCCGGTGGTGGACAATGAAAGCCGTATGGTCGGCATTGTCACGGTGGATGATATCGTGGATATCCTGCAGGAAGAGACCACTGAGGATATTGAAAAGATGGCGGCTATCGTTCCCACGGATAAGCCCTACATGAAGACCGGTGTGGTGGAGACATTCCGCAAGAGGATTCCCTGGCTGATGCTTCTGATGGTGTCCGCCACCTTTACCTCCAAAATCATGGCGACCTTTGAGACGGCGCTGGCGGCCTGCGCCAGTTTAAGCTTTTTCATTCCCATGCTGATGGATACCGGCGGAAACGCCGGCGGGCAGGCCAGCGTGTCCATCATCCGCGCCTTATCGCTGGATGAGGTGGAGAAGGGAAGTGTGCCGAAGATCGTCTGGAAAGAGATCCGGGTAGCGCTTTTATGCGGCGTCTGTCTGGCGATTGTAGGTTTTTTCAAGGTATGGCTCTACGACAAGGTGGGAACCCAGGTGGCCTTTGTGGTGGCCGTGACCATGCTGGCGACGGTGTGCTGCGCCAAGCTGGTAGGCTGTCTGCTGCCCATGGGAGCCAAGAAGCTTGGCTTTGACCCGGCGGTGATGGCCAGTCCCTTTATTACAACCATCGTGGACGCGATTTCGTTACTGTTGTATTTTCAGATTGCCAGCCATATACTGGCAGGCGTGTTATAACCTGGCTTATCGGAAGCTGCGCCGACAATTTCCGATAAAAGTGGCAGAAGGAGAGAATATAAGGATTTCTCTTTGTCTCCTGCAGCATCATATTTTGCAGGGGAAACGGACAGGTTCGCTCTGCGGACATCAATAAGCATATAAGGAGGATAAGATATGGGAAGAAGCGGAGGCGGCGGAGGCGGCGGCTTCAGCGGCGGAGGACGCGGAATGGGAGGCCACAGCGGAGGTGGCAGAAGCGGCGGAGGCGGCTTTGGCGGCAGCAGCGGCAGAAGTGGATTAGGCGGCAGCAGCGGCAGAAGCGGAGGCGGTTTTGGCACCTCAGGCCGCAGCGGAATGGGAGGCGCGCCCAGAGGCGGCGCTGGTCCCAGAGGCGGCGCAGGCCCCATGGGCGGTCCTATGGGAGGACCCCGCCCGCCCAGAAGACCGAGAAGGAGATGGTTTTTCTTCGGCCCCAGGTATTATGGGGACGGACCTCGCAGGGGAGGCGGCTGCCTGGGATCGTCTTTATTTGGGATCATTGTGGTATTGCTGATTATTTCGGCGCTGTTTAATGGTATTGGACGTGCAGGCTATGGATCCGTTTCCACCCGGGCTACATCCACGGCCAATGTCACCACGTCCACGATCGAGCGGGAAAAGCTGGATCTGGACTTAAATCTGACCGCCGGTTATTATACGGATGAGGCGGGCTGGATCAATAACCCGAGCCAGCTGGAGAGCGGCCTGATCAGCTTTTACAATGACACGGGCATCGCTCCCTACGTGTACATTATTGACAATATTGACGGCAATTACAATCCCACGACGGAGGAACTGGAGACTTTTGCCGAGGAGCAGTATGAAGCGCTTTTCACCGATCAGGGACACATTCTCCTGGTGTTCTGGGATTACGGCGGATATTATGAGTATACCCTGTGGCTGGGCGCTCAGACGGGTACAGTTATGGATTCCGAGGCCTGCGATATTCTGTTTGATTATCTGGACTACTACTATTATGAGGCGGATACGGACGAGCATTTCTTCTCCTACGCTTTTGAGGATGCGGGTGAGCGTATCATGACGGTGACCACCCCGGCCTGGGTGAAGGCCGTAAGAGCTGTGGCGGTTGTGGTGATTGTGCTTGCAGGCGTGGGCGTTGTTGTGTTATTATACAGATGGTGGCTGAAATCTAAGGAAAAGAAGGCCGAGGAGGAAAAGCGGGCGCAGGACATCCTGAATACGCCGCTCCACAAATTCGGAGATACCGACGCCGAGGATTTGGCAAAGAAATATGAGGACACGAAGAATAATAAACCACAGGGAGGCGTATAGTAAATGAGCATTTTATCAAGATTCAATGACATCATCAAGTCCAATATCAATGCGATTCTGGACAAGTATGAGGATCCGTCCAAGCTGGTGGATCAGTATCTGATCGATCTGACCAAGGACCTGGCCGAGGTGAAGGAAGAGACCGCCACCGTTATGGCGGAGGAGAAGCGCTGCAAGAAGGCTCTGGATGAAAATCAGAAAGAGATGGACAAATATGTCCAGCTTGCCAGAAAGGCTCTGGAGGCCGGCAATGAGGAGGACGCCAGAGTGTTCCTGGCTTCCAAGCAGAAGCTGGCGGCTCAGCAGGAGAGCCTGCAGGCATCCTACGATGCGGCGAAGCTCAATTCCCAGAAGATGCGTCAGCTCCATGACAAGCTGACGGACGACATCCAGACCTTAAAGACCCGCAAGGAGGCCATTAAGTCCAAGGTCAGCGTGGCGAAGACCCAGGAGAAGGTCAATAAGTACGCGGAGTCCGCTGACAAGTACAACAGCACTCTGGGCGCGTTCTCCCGCATGGAGGAGAAGGCCGATCAGATGCTCAATAAGGCGACCGCTATGGGCGAGCTGAATGAGGCGGCGGGCTATGACAAGGCCGCGGAGCTGGAGAAGAAGTATAAGTTCGATGAGCACAGTGCGTCCGTGGAGTCGGATCTGGCGGCGCTGAAGGAAGAGCTGGGGCTGTAAGTTAATAAAAATAATCACAAAAAAACGCGATTGGGTCGATATATCGTCCGAATCGCGTTTTTTATTGTGCTATACTGTCAACGTCTCATGTGACACCTTTCAATAAAAGGATGGGCCACGGAAAGCTTTTTCGCGGCCCATCCACAGAAAGGGGTTGCATATACCCATTGCGAGACCTTTCACAGCCATGGATGTGTCCGGAAGCTTTTATGAGGTTTCCGGCGCAGCCATGGTGGAGTCAGAAAACTTTCATGGGGCTTTGGGCAGCCATGGCAGAGTCGTCAGAAAGATCTCATGGGGCTTTGGGCAGTCATGGCAGAGTCGTCAGAAAGATTTCAGCGGACTTTTCAAAGCTATGGCAGAGTCCGAAAGTTATTTCCGCATACTGGCCCGCTTGCGCAGAGTAGGATCAAGGATCTTCTTGCGGATCCTGAGGCTCTTTGGAGTGACCTCCAGGTATTCATCGGTGTCGATGAAATCCAGGCACTGCTCCAGGCTCATCTCCTTTTTGGGAGTCAGGTGCAGGGCTTCATCCGCGGAGGAGGAACGGGTATTGGTCAGGTGCTTGGTCTTGCAGACGTTGATCTCAATGTCCTCGCCCTTGCCGGACTCGCCGATGACCATGCCGGAGTACACCTTTTCGCCGGGGCCGATAAAGAGGGCGCCCCGCTCCTGGGCATTGAACAGACCATAGGTGACGGCCTCCCCGGCCTCGAAGGCGATGAGGGAGCCCTGGCGGCGGTAATTGATTTCGCCCTTGAAGGGCTCGTAACCATTGAAAATGGTATTCAGGATGCCGTTGCCCTTGGTGTCGGTCATGAAATCACCGCGATAGCCGATCAGACCTCTGGAGGGGATGGAGAACTCCAGCCTTGTGTAGCCGCCGGTGCCCCGGCCCATATTTAAAAGCTCGCCCTTTCTCTGAGACAGCTTCTCGATGACAATCCCGGAAAATTCCTCCGGCACATCGATGTAGGCTAACTCCATGGGCTCCAGCTTGTGGCCCTGCTCATCGGTTTTGTATAAAACTTCGGCCTTGCTGACGGCGAATTCATAGCCCTCCCGGCGCATGGTCTCGATGAGTACGGACAGATGCAGTTCTCCGCGGCCGGAGACCTTAAAGGAATCGGTGGAGTCCGTTTCCTCCACCCGCAGGGAAACGTCTGTGTTCAGTTCCCGGAACAGACGGTCTCTGATATGGCGGCTGGTCACATATTTGCCCTCCATACCGGCCAGAGGAGAGTCATTGACCACGAAGTGCATGGCAATGGTGGGCTCGGAAATTTTCTGGAAGGGAATGGGAGCCACCGCGTCCGGGGAACAGAGGGTGTCGCCGATATGGATATCAGTGATGCCGGAGATGGCCACGATGGAACCGATGTCAGCTTCCTTCACTTCTACCTTATTCAGACCGTCGAATTCATAGAGCTTGCTGACCTTGACCTTCTTTTGCTTGTCAGGCTCGTGATGATTGACGATGACGACCTCCTGGTTGACGGCGATCCTGCCGTTGTCCACCTTGCCTACGCCGATGCGCCCCACGTATTCATTGTAGTCGATGGTGGAGATCAGTACCTGGGTACCCGCGTCGGGGTCGCCCTCGGGGGCGGGAATGGAGTGGATGATGGTCTCAAAAAGCGGCGTCATATCCTTGCCGGGCTCTTTGGGATCCAGGCTTGCCACACCCCGCTTGGCGGAGGCGAAGACAAAGGGACAGTCCAACTGCTCATCGTTGGCGGCCAGCGCCATGAAGAGCTCCAGCACCTCGTCCACCACCTCTTCGGGGCGGGCCTCCGGACGGTCGATCTTATTGATGCAGACTACCACGGCCAGGTTCAGATCCAGAGCCTTACTTAAGACAAAGCGCGTCTGCGGCATGGGACCCTCAAAGGCGTCCACCACCAGGATCACGCCGTTTACCATTTTCAAAACCCGTTCTACCTCGCCTCCGAAATCGGCGTGGCCGGGGGTATCTACAATATTGATCTTGTATCCCTGATAAGTGACGGCCGTATTTTTCGACAGAATTGTGATGCCGCGCTCCCGCTCCAGGTCGTTGGAGTCCATAACACGTTCCGCCACCTCCTGGCCCGCACGAAAGACACCGGACTGCTTTAACAGCTCGTCCACAAG
>JAJPYH010000114.1 GCA_021205045.1 Lachnospiraceae bacterium
CAGGCTGGCTTACTGCTGATCTGATCGAACGACCCTTTTGCTGACTAACACCTTTAAAAATAAAAAGAGCCAGGATAAGGTCTTCCCCTACCCTGGTTTCATTCTCTCACTTCCATTGTCCCATAATCAGTTCTCGCAAAAGAACTTTTGTTCTGCAACAGGTTATTGACCTGCAGTTTTACTCCGTACTGCTGTCCTCCATGTCTGACGAATTTGCGGAGGTAATCACTTCCCCGGTGTCCGCATTGACATAATCGACATGGATATTGTCAACTTCACTTCCATCGAAGATGTAATACATCCCCGAGTACATATACAGACCTAAAACGAGAAATGACTCGCTCAGATCCAGGGACTCGTTTGTGATGGTGATCACATATTCCGTGAAATCATCATTGACCGTAATGTCTGTAATGTTCGGATACGTTTCTGATCCAACCAGCTCATCCAGCGACTCACGAATACTGTCTGCAAGGCTGTCCATCATTCTCTTGTGCTGGCTTTTGGTCGTCACATAGGTTGCGCTGCCGTCTTCATTCAGAGTGGCGGTATAACCCAGCTCATCAGCCTCCGCTTGCAGCTCTTCCTGCGTCGTCTCCCCGACATAATCTGCTGGAATTGTGATTACAACGTCAAATAATTCCTTTTCGACTTCCACCTCTTCTTCCGCTTCTGTCTCATCAGCTGACTCATCTTCCTGCGTTTCTGTTGCCTCTGCAGAGCTCTCTGAAATTGTTTCCGCTCCAGAAGAAGCAACGGCACAACCGGACAACGTGAGCGATGCAGCCAGAAACAGAGTGATGAATTTCCTTTTCATTTGGTATCTCCTCCCATCAATCAATATTCGGGCAGATTTTCTGTCCTGACTGTATTCTCTCACTTCAATTGTCCCATAATCAGGCCTCGCAAAAGAACTTTTGTTCTCAGATATACTCTTCCGCCAGTCGCCTGACCTCCGCCTTTACCTCCTCCACTACTGCATCTGGTCCTATAATCTTCGCGCCGCTGCCTAACGCCATCACCCAGTGAATGAACTGATTGCTGATCTCCACTTTTACGTTGACGATAAAATGTTTCTCATCTGCCGGGATGACCGTGATGTCTTTGCCGAAGCGGTCAATGATCGCGCCGATCAGCTCGTTCCCACAGCAAAGTTTGACGGTTTCTTCTCTGCCGCCGTACATTCCAAACATCTTGCGCGCATAGAGCGCCATATCAAATTCTTTAAACCGTTTCTTACCCTCGCGCCGCTCTCTGGCGCTCCTGATGCGCAGCATTTTGTCCACACGGAAATGCTTGATCTTGTCATTTTCACTGTCGTAGGCAATCAGGTAATAATTTTCATCATCCCAACTGAGTGCCCAGGGACTGACCTGATACCAGGCGCCGTTATGACGCAACTCCGGTTCTTTTTTCACATTCCACTGGAAATACTGGAAGCGAATCTGCTCGTTTGCGGCAATCGCGGCATGAATCGCATCTACATTATAATAAATGCTCTCGTTCATGGTCTTGACGCGCTGGGCCAATACACCTGCCGGTGCAGCTGCAAAGCTTCATAATTGCTGGCAAGCCCCTCAATCTTTTTGATCAGCTCATTGGATTTTTTGGCTGTAATGAATTTCGCGGACTGCACTGAATCCACCAAAAGCTTCAGCTCCGCCAGCTCAAACTGCCGGTTCCCCACATGATAATAAAAAGTCCTGTCCCGCTGTTCCCTGATAATGTCCATACCGTATTGCCGCAGGCCTTCCATGTCGCTGTACAGGCTTTTTCGCTCGGCTGTGATTCCATACGCATTCAGTTCGGAAATCATTTCGGCCATGCTGATGGAATGGGTCTCATCCGTTTCCTCTAAAAGGATCTTCATAAGATACAGAATTTTTAATTTCTGATTGGATTCTCTTGCCATCGCCGTCTCTCCCCGAAGCTCAGAAATTCTCTATCTCCCGCAGGATCATTTTGCCCGCTTTATCGCTCCGGGACAAGAACCTTTTGAATTTCGCCGATATATAAGTCGTGGAAATCCTTCTCCGGATAATGGGTATCAATAATGGTCTTGTCAATAAAATATTCCGGCTTCATCGGCGCCTGATAAAGCTTGCGGCAGACCAATACCAGCTTTGCTTCCTCAAAATAAGTATATCCCTCGCCAAATGCCGGGGTCAGCCCTGTTTTTGCTATTTTATCCTCATTCCTCCCGGAATGGGAACCGAGATAAGCGAGCTTGCTCTTATATTCCTCCGGATAAAATGACAGCGTATACTGCGTTTCCTTATCCAGGAACTCCTTCGTGTAACGCTGAGGGCGAACATAACAGACCGCCGTCGGCATATTATTGCCCCAAATGGATCCGAGATGACCCCAGCTCGCAGTCATGGTATTGAAACCATGCTCTTTTGTGCCGGCTGTAATCAGCATCCACTCCTGACCGATCAGTGTCATAGGATTGAACTGTAATTCTTTGTAAGATATTTCCTTCATAATCGTTTCCTTTCTTACTGAAATCTATTTCACTGAATGCAAATTCAGCATATCAGTCACTGCTTTACCTGAACATTTTTTCCTGCGTAATGCTCCCCTGCAGTCAATGCTTTTTGGGGAACATTTTTTAATTTTGCAAGGCAAATTGTTCCCCAAAATAAAAACACGAAATAATTTGCTCACAATTCCCTTATAATCAGTCTGGTAATTCCTTCATTGTCGCCCTGCAGCACCCGCCTCACCTTTGGCTCTCTGCCGTAACTGAACTCATCTCTGACAGCAGAGCGTATCCTCGTGCCACCGTGGAAGCCATGAATCACCCGGATCTCATATACCGAACCTCCGGCGGCGTCCACCTTTTTATGAATTGCATTCAGCGCCTTTTCAACGGTCATACCATGCACATCTATTGTAATAACAGCTTCTGACAGCATTATACTCCCGGCTCCTTCGTACCCATTTTCTCAAGATATTTCACCGGAACTGCTTTTGTCAGCCATACGCCGTTGACACTCCGATAAAATAAAATCCCATCCTCAGACATTTTTCCGCTGAGCACCCTGTAAATCACCGGCCGACCATGGCGCTGCCCGACCTTTCCGGCCGTATCAAAATCACCGGAGAGATGAACGTACAGCCTTGACTTCGGGAGCAGCCCCTGCATGTCTATCGAAGCAACATATTTTTCGCCTGTTCCATGATACAGGATCTCGGGCGGCTTTACTTCCTCCAGTTCTACGTCCACCGGAATAGAGTGTCCCTGATTGGCGCGGATCAGTGTTTTATCCTCATTAAAGGAATATCTTTGCTTTTCATCTTCCCTGACGATCTGTTCCAGCATCTCCATCGTCAGCGGATGTGTCCGGTTGATTCCCTCAATCAGCTCATCCACATTTGCCCATCCATGTTCATCCAGCGTTATGCCGATCACTTCCGGCTTATGACGCAGGATCAGACTCATATATTTGCTCGTACTCCGCAGTGACATCTTTTTATTCCACCTAAAAAAATGGTTCCTCATCGTCCTCTTATGGCTCCAGCCTGAATGAGCTGTGCAAGAAAGGTGCTGCATTTAATGGCGAAGGGAATTCTTTCTTAGAACTTGATGCCGACAGGCGGATAGCCCACTTTCATAAGCTCCAAATTCACCAGCAAGCGTCCGGTTCTGCCATTACCGTCGATGAAAGGATGAATGCTTTCAAATTAGAAAATGAAAAAGCGGAATCTGCTTCCGTGTCAGTTAACACGTTCCTAGCAGATTTCCGCTTAAAATTCCCGTCTCCGACGGGATTCGAACCCACGGCCTTTCGCTTAGGAGGCGAACGCTCTATCCTGCTGAGCTACGGAGACTTATTAAAATTATCTCTCAATGAACCACATGGACAGTTCCCTGCAGCCAGACCTCACCTTTGAAACGGCGGCCGACAGCGGGCTCCCCCTGTAAATCCAGAGAGTTGATGGCAATCTCTATTGTAATATCATTTGACTTTAAAGTCAAAACATTTATTTCCTCATTGGTGTAAATATTGCGCTCCTGGCGGCAGTCGATGATCTCGCCAAGAACAGTATAATGATCGCTTTCCACACCGCTGGGTATGAAACTGGTATCAACGATGCTGTACAGATCCTCGTGCTGGATATGCTGACAGATGGCGTTGAACGTATTCATGTCCTCCATGGTCAGCGTTTCAATGGCGTCCTCATTACCATCGCGGGCTTCCCGCAACAGTTTCGTCCTTTTATGAGCCAGGACACGCTCACTGTTGCGCTGCACCACATTTTTCTCAATGGGCAGGAGTATTTTACCACCAACGGAGAGTCCTGTCAAACTGATATAATAATTTTGCAGGTCATTTAATTCCCTTGCCTGAAAATATGCTGTCTGGTTTTGCAGATAAAAAATCAGAAGGATGCCAAAATTGACCTCTTCGCACATCCCGGCGTAGGAGTTCTGGCTGGCATGGCGCTCTACCTGAACCTCCTCATCCACAGACTTAATATAACTCTGCAAATAAGGATAATAGTAATCGCAGGCAAACTGCCTGTCAGACCGGTAATCTCCGCACACTGAAATGCCAAGGGAAGGCGATACGTTTTTACTTAAATTTACAAGGTGTACATTCTCCTCCACATTGGAGGCAACACAGCTGTTGTGCTCTTTCACAGCTTCCGTGAGGATTTCCTTTAACCCCTCGTGATCCGTCACTTTGCTGAAACCTATGGCGCGCATGTATTTGTGCATGTCAGTCGTCACCTCCTCAACCTGTGTCAGAAACTGATATTACAGGAACCGCTTCGCGAACCATGTAATCAGATTTTCACCTGACACTTTGATTATTTCTCTGTCAGTGCCTCCAGACCGCCCATATAGGGACGCAGTACCTCTGGAATTCTGACACTTCCGTCGGCCTGAAGATTATTCTCCAGAAGAGCAATCAGCATACGTGGGGAGGCCACCACGGTATTATTTAACGTATGCGCAAAATACTTGCCCTTTTCCCCGTTAACACGAATCTTTAATCTCCTTGCCTGGGCGTCGCCCAGATTGGAGCAGCTTCCCACCTCAAAATACTTCTTCTGTCTGGGGGACCAGGCTTCCACGTCTATGGATTTGACCTTCAGATCCGCCAGGTCGCCGGAGCAGCACTCCAATGTTCTCACCGGAATATCCATGGAGCGGAATAAATCCACGGTGTTCTGCCACAGTTTATCAAACCACACCGGAGATTCCTCCGGTTTGCAGACCACAATCATCTCCTGCTTTTCAAACTGATGAATACGGTATACGCCTCTCTCCTCCAGGCCGTGAGAACCCTTTTCCTTGCGGAAGCAGGGAGAATAAGAAGTCAGAGTGTGGGGCAGGGTCTTTTCCTCCACCACTGTATCAATATATTTGCCAATCATGGAGTGCTCGGAGGTACCGATCAGGTACAGATCCTCGCCTTCAATCTTATACATCATGGCGTCCATCTCCGCAAAGGACATCACGCCGTTGACCACGTTGCTTCTGATCATAAAAGGCGGCACACAATAGGTGAAGCCCCGGTTGATCATGAAATCTCTGGCGTAGGTCAGCACTGCGGAATGCAGTCTGGCAATATCTCCCATCAGATAATAAAAGCCATTTCACGCATCTGTGGCGGCAGCGTCAAAATCCACACCATTGAACTTCCTCATCAGGTCCGCATGATACGGAATCTCAAAATCAGGCACTACCGGTTCTCCATACCGGGTAATCTCCACGTTTTCAGAATCATCCCTGCCGATGGGAACAGAAGGATCAATGATATTTGGAATAACCATCATGATCTTTGTGATCTTTTCCTGAAGCTCCTTTTCAGAAGCTTCCAGTTCAGTCAGCCTTTCAGCGCTTGCCGCCACCTCAGCCTTTTTGGCTTCAGCTTCCTCTTTTTTGCCCTGGCCCATCAGACGGCCAATCTCTTTCGCATTTTTATTCTTGGCCGCACGAATGGCGTCAGCCTCTTTCTGTGCGTTTCGCCTTGCCTCGTCCAGTTCGATCACTTCATCTACCAGGGGAAGCTTTTCATCCTGGAATTTCTTTTTTATATTTTCCTTTACCAGTTCCGGATTTTCTCTCAAAAGTTTAATATCAATCATGATTTGCCCCTCTTTTTATTTCTACTCTGACAGCGTTCATTGCATCACATTTGTATTTACACTTACAGATGCATAACCGTCAGGAATATGGCAGTTTCAAATACCAACCTATTCTAGTACATCGAATAATAATTAACTGGCTATACCTTCATTTGATTTTAT
>JAJPYH010000302.1 GCA_021205045.1 Lachnospiraceae bacterium
GCTACCGATGCTTTCCGGGAGAGCGCTAATTTCTGTTTCGGAAAGGTCAAGGTACTGCAAATCTGTCAAATAAGTGCATTCATCTTCCGAAGGAATGTATCCTTCGTCCATTTTTGTCAGCAACGATAATAATTCAAATCTACTATCTTCACTTTTTACTACAATCCCCATTGCTTTACTCTTCTTCTCTTTTGTGGCTATATTTCATTGGCCTTACTGCCATTAATATTCTTATATTTCTTCCGCGTCCTGCTGTGGCTTAAATATGATGCTCGGATGTGCCCCATGTACCATTGCCGTTAAATTATCCTGACCAATGATTTTGACCAGATTAACTATCTGCTGACTGAATGCTTTCTGACTGTAATAAAAAATCGTAGTTACAGTATTCGGAGCTAGTATTAGAGAGCCCAGAACATCCGCGTCCGTCACATCGAGAGAATGACCAAAAATATACAGATTGTTTTCATTACACTTCTTCATTTCCTCAAGCCAATCTCTATATGCACAGCCCGTTTTCTTATAGATTCTCTGATAATATTTCTTAAAACGGATGAAATCTGTTCTCTGTTTTTCTTCTTCCTTCAAATATTCATCGATGCCCAACACTATGTTGCAATTTTCAACAGTATGATTAACATCCGCCTTGCCATGTATGTAATCATATTTTATATCTTTTCCTACAGGAAAATAGTGCTCCTCACAGGTGTTCGTATAATTAAAGCTCAGCACTCTTTGCGGATACAGTTCCTGGATATCTGGAAGTCTGGTCGGCAAATCCTGTTTTTCAATAAAATCTGCCAAGTAGATTTCCAGACAGCGTGTCAGATCATTTAAGTCTGAAACAAGAGAGTCCTCAATTTCATCAATTTTGTCCACACTGAACATTGTCGTATGAGATTCTTCGGTGCCCCAAAGGAAGTTATTTATATAATTGCTCAGGCCCGGATCTACTTCAATACTATCACCGTGGGATATGGTCTGTTCATTGACTGATTGCTTTATTTTATCCAATATCTGAATAATAAAAGAAATCTCGCTTTCAAAATCAATCCAGCCTGTTTTCCCTTTTTGTTCCCGCTCTTCATATACCGATTGGAAGTGCTTTACCCAAATGTTCCGGGTTGCTGTTTGACAGAATATCTCTCTTATCTCCTTTTTATCCTCATTGGTGAGCATACCCATACAATACTCATAGCAAAAATCATATTCTGATGAGAGCTGATCAAACTCAAAAAAGCCATCAGCCTTTACTCCATCCATACAATCTGAAACTACCTTTAAAAACTTCAGGAACGACCCATAGTCCGTTTTCAGCCCATGCGCCAGATCAAACCCATTGCCAATTACCAGTATATCCATCTCATTCCCTCTTTTCGTACCTTACGCTGTTCATCAGTGAAACGCTCTTAAGGAAATCGCATCTCAGGCGTCCTGCATCAAGCCTATATCACAGCTGTAGCTCAAACACCTTGCATCCAGACTACACCACAGCCTCCACCAGCACCTTATCCCCTAACGCAATCTCCTTCACCCCAATCTGCTTCTTTTGATTGAAATTAAAGCTAAGCATATATCCTTTCTTCAGATGATAATAATCCAGATAATCCGTCAGCTGCTGCTCCCCTCGCTCATGGTAGGAATTTCCGCGCCAGATTTTCAGTTCACAGACATACTGCTCACCCAGATAGTCCACAATCACATCCGTGCGCTCCTGGTTACGTGTTCTGAATTCAATGTAGTAATTGCCGGTTCCATTGATAATCGGACGCAGATATAACAGAAAATATCTCCTGCCGTCCTCCTCGATAAATTTCTGGGACTGATCTCCGTACAGGTCATCAAATGTCACCACAAAACGCTCCAGGATCAATTTCATATCCAGCCTGCCGTCTTTGATGAACTGATATTTTTCTCTGTCTCCCCTCAGGAAGAGCTCGGACTTGCGCATTTGGGGAGAGGCCAGGAAGGTATCGTAAAGCTGTGTCTCAAAAATACGGTTAGCCACGACCACATTTTTATTTTCAATACGGATAAAGCCATACATCAGGGCGCTTTGAATCGCCGGATCATAACGATTATACACCACAGGCTTTCCCTCCATCAGCATGGCAAACAGCATTTCTCTCAGTTCCGGATAAGAGTCCAGCTTATCCTGCAGGGATTCAAACAGCATATTGGATTCATTATAAATATAGCTGACAGCCTCAATTACACCGTCAGAAGTCCATGCAGCCTTTCTGTCCGGAAAAGCGTCGGTTCCGGCAATTCTTTCATCAATATTTTTGCAAATGCCGGATACCAGAACCGGATATCCGGATGTGTAATCAAAAATAAGCCTGGAGACAGCGGCAATGTCCATTCCAGTCCCATAGTCTGTCTCATAGCTTTGAAGCATTCCCTCAATATCCTTGACAGAAAAATTCATATCCAATAAAAAAACTGAGGCAACGTTCCATGGACTATTCGTCTGATGATCCGATTCGGAACGCAGTTTTTGTTTGATATTACGGATGTTCTGAACCCCGGCCAAAATCACCGACTGGAAGGTAGGAGTCACATCACGGTGCAGATACCCGCTTCTAAGCTGTGCCAGGAAATCCAGAAACACCTGAAAATTGGACGCCGCATCCACTTCATCAATCATAAGCACAATCGGGTGCCGGGAACGGGCGCAGCACTCACTGAGTGTCAGAAACAGTTTTCTCAGACTTGCTCTTGGAACCTCCCCTTCCGCAAACAGGCGCAGCTTTTCCGCGGACTGTTCGTCAACACTGTCATTTTTCCTGATATTCAGGTAAAATTCTCTGGCAAAGGCCTCCACGAAAGCTTCCACACTTGAAAATTCTGAGGAATCCAGATTTTGAAAATCCAGGCTGACCACGATATATTTTCCCTGCAGATCATCGGCCAGAAGCCGCAGAGTTGTGGTTTTACCATACTGCCGTGCCCGGTTGATTGTAATATAATCCCCCTGGTCAACCATAGCTTCTATTTCCTGCAGTCGAGCCGTTATATCGACCATGTAATGACTTTCCGGTCTGCAATTACCGGTGATGTTGAATTTTTTTGCCATAGTTCTCACTCCCATTTTCATTTAGCTTACCATAGACTCCCTTTCAAATCAATCAAAAAACTGCGCTCCCTCAGGGGAAAACGCAGTTTTCAGACTCATTATCAGTATGAATAATATCACTTCACTTTTCAGGAACAAAATATCAATTCACTTTTCAGGAGCAAAATATTACTTCGCTTTTCAAAAGCAAAATATCAGTTCTCTTTTCAGAAGTAAAATATCACTTCACTTTTCAGAAGCAAAATATCACTTCACTTTTCAGAGATAAAATAACAGTTCTCTTTTCAGGTGCAAAACAACAACTCGCTTTTCAGAGAAAAAACAAGAGGTGATTTCCTTATCCTCAGGAAGTTTCACCTCTTTTAAACACCTCACATGTCAAAAACGGAAGCTCACCATTTCTCAAAATGCACGCAGCATTCTTCATAATCAGGATGCTCCTCATTCTTTTCCTCCGCCGGATAGCCGAAGGCAATGATGGAGTGGGGAACCACATTCTCCGGAAGGGAAAACAGCTCCCTTTGATTTTCCACCCGGTGCATCTGGGGCCAGGTGCCAAGCCAGACGGATCCGATGCCAAGTCCCTGAGCCGCCAGTATCATGTTCTGGCCGGCAATGGCGCCGTCAATCACCCAATATTCCTTTGCCGGAGCGAAGGCACGATCCAGATCTCCAAGGATCATGATACCCACGTCACAGTGGCGAAGCGGCTCAGCCGGTCTGCCGTTGGCGTCCGCCATTTTGTTCAATGTGTCTTTGTCCCGGACCACGAGAAAGCTCCAGTCCCGTTTGTTGGCACATGAAGGGCCGGTCATGGCCGCCCTCAAAATTGTATGAAGATCCTCGTCGCTGATGCGCTGATCCGTGTACTGCCGGATGCTCCTTCTCTTTAAGACGCCTTCCGTTAATTCCATGTCGAATACTCTCTTTCTATAAAATAGTCTGATATTAGTCCGAATTTGGATCACCGCCCCAAATCCGGACTAACACCTGGTTTTTATCTCCTAACGAAATTTACCGCTTTTCGCGGCTTTTGTCAACTTTCCCTTCAGACGCGGCGTCATTGTTTCATTCGCCGGATGCTGCATCAATGACTGGTAATTTCATTGACAAGCCCCCTCGCTCCGCCGCCTCAAACACCCACATTTTCTTCATCTGCTTTCGCAGGGTCTCATAATCCCAGAGCCGGGAGCTGCGCTCCACGCTGTTGGGATCGTACACCCGGATCTGGCCGTCCTCCACGCCTGCCAGCACGATGAAGTGGCCGCCGTTGGTGAAGTCCCCCGCCTTCACGGAGCAGATCACCGGATAGCCCTCCTCCAGCAGATCCAGCAAATCCTCCTCGCTGGTGGTGGTCAAGAGCTCTGTACCAATGACGCCAAAGGACGCCGCGCCTTTTGTCATCAGCGCCCACTTCGTCCCTGTGCCGCTCATATAGTAGCCGTTCTCCATGGCAAATTCCCCGATAGCCGCCGGGGAAGCTTCCGCGTTGTCAGTCAGCGCCACCACCACCATGGACAGGCAGGTAGGCCCGCAACCGGAAAGCCCCAGGCAGCTGGCCCCGTAGGGCAGATAGCCCCAGCGTTCATCCCACTGCAGATAATAGGGAAAATCCCGGCCAACCTCCGCCTCGGTGAGCTCGCCTGCTGTCTCTGTGTCCGCGTCCAGGTATCCCGCCACAAAGTCCACCATCTCCGGATTATTGCACAGCGCCACCAACAGCTCCATGGGATAGTCCTCCCAGGCTTCATAAATAGGTTCAAACTCCGGATACTGCTCCGCCAGCTCTGCCAGCGCCTTGATACATTCCTTATCGGACAGGTCTCTGGGAACCACCGTGCCGTAACGGGAAACGAAATCATTTAACAGGTCTGTCTCAGCCTCTTCCTGCTGCCCGGTCACTTCCTGCGCCGCAGTTTCTCCTGTCATTTCTATCATGTCCGTCAGAATCACAGCTTCCGCTTCTTTCCATGGGCCGTCCGCTTCTCCGGTCACGCCCTCCGCAGGCACAGCTGCTTCTGCCGCAGTCTTCGTGTCTCCTGCGGCGGCTTCCATATCCCCGACGGCGGCCTCTGCCACATTTTCGTCCGCCGATACCTTTTCACTGGCAGAGGCTCCTGCGGTGCCTATAATCAGGCCGGCCAGAAAGACAGCTCCCATATACAAAACACTTTTAAACTTCCTTAAGCCTGCCTTAGATCCGACGTTATTTTTAATCATTTACTGCTGAATTCCCTTTCCTGACGTCAGCCCGGTACCAGACAGGTTTTCCGCCGCCCTGATACAGCGTTTTAAAATAACCGGTACAATATACCCGAAACAGTCAGCTGTTCATTTGCTCATATCGAATACAGGTAAATTCAACATGCCTTTCTGCCGATCTGTTTTCCTGACAGCGCAGGTCAGAAATTCTCCGCGCAGTCTGTACCATTTATATGTCTGACGCTCTTTATAATTCTTCATATTCTCATTGTCATCCACCATAGCGAAACAATGTTAAGATTTTGTGTCCAAAAAGGAGAAGTTTTTCTTAAAATTTGCTTTTACGCAAGGCATCTCAAGAAAGGAAAATACCGTGAATGGCAACAGGCTGTTTTCATTTCTCCAGCTTAAGCACCGGCTCCCCCACTTCCACCTTCTTCCCGGTAAAGGGGGTCACCTCCCTGTAATCCTCTGTATTACAGATGATCACCGGACAGACCATATCATACCCTTCTCTTTGAAGCGCGTCAAGATCAAATTCCAGCAGCAGCTGTCCCTGGCTCACCCGGTCCCCTTCCTTCACATGACCTTTAAAATATTTACCGCCAAGTCTCACCGTATCCAGCCCGATATGAATCAGAAGCTCCACCCCATCATCGGAAAGAAGACTGACTGCGTGCATGGAATCCATCATGACGGTGACCTGCCCATCCACCGGTGAATAAACCAGACCCTCCTTAGGCAGGATCGCCATGCCCTTTCCCAGCATTTCTTCGCTGAAAACAGCGTCATCGACTTCTCCGCTTTCTACTGCCTCCCCCCGAATGGGAGCGCCAATCATCTGCCGGTCCTGAGGAAAAGCGCCGGGAAGATCCAGCTTCCCGGCAGAAATCTCATTACCGCTGCCTTTATTATCCTTTGTTTTCTTTTTTACTAATACTTCCCACATGAAAAATCGCTAAAGTGCCTTATTTTAAGCGGCTTT
>JAJPYH010000122.1 GCA_021205045.1 Lachnospiraceae bacterium
TAATTTAGAAGGAACTGAAGGAGTATCTGAAAGGGTTGAAGGAGTTTCACCAAAATAAATGTAGAAAAATTGAAAAAAAACCTTGCTGAACCCCCTCATATCATGTTACAATGTAGACACTGTGATGTGCCGGACGGGCAGTGCCTGCGACACCGCGCCCCGGCATCCAATAATATGACGGCCCTGTGAAGGAGGCCGAAAGATGGAGGTATAGAAGAATGGACTTAAATTTAAGACCGGCAAGTGAGTGCAAGTATGATGCGGTATCTCTGGGCGAGATTATGCTGCGTCTGGATCCGGGCGAGGGCAGAATTCGCACAGCGAGAAGCTTCCGCGCATGGGAAGGCGGCGGAGAGTACAACGTGGTTCGCGGCCTGCGCAAGTGCTTCGGCATGAAGACCGCTGTGATTACCGCTTTCGCTGACAACGAAGTGGGCAGACTGATCGAGGATTTCATCTGCCAGGGCGGCGTTGACACAGACCTGATCAAATGGATGAAGACCGACGGTATCGGCCGTACCTGCCGCAACGGCATCAACTTCACAGAGCGTGGCTTTGGTATCCGCGGCGCCGTTGGCTGCTCTGACAGAGCTAATACCGCCATCTCCAAGGCCACCCCTGAGGACTTTGATTTTGATTATATTTTTGGTGAACTGGGCGTTCGCTGGTTACATACCGGCGGTATCTATGCGGCTCTTTCCGAGCAGGCCTGCGAGACCGTGATCGCTGCCATCAAGACTGCGAAGAAGTACGGCACCGTGGTATCCTATGATCTGAACTATCGTCCTTCCATGTGGAGCGCCATCGGCGGACAGGCCAAGGCTCAGGAAGTCAACAAAGAGGTTGCCAAGTACGTTGATGTTATGATCGGCAATGAGGAAGACTTCACCGCCTGCCTGGGCTTCGAGATTGAGGGCAACGACGCCAACTTAAAGGAGCTGAACCTGGACGGCTACAAGAAGATGATCAACGAAGCAGCCAAGACCTATCCCAACTTCAAGGTAGTGGCTACCACCCTTCGTACCGTGAAGACCGCTACTGTCAACGACTGGAGCGCGATCTGCTGGGCGGACGGCGAGATCTACAAGGCAAAGGACTACAAGGGTCTGGAGATCATGGACCGTGTAGGCGGCGGCGACTCCTTCGCTTCCGGCCTGGTATATGGTCTGATGACCACCCAGAACGCAGAGCTGGCTGTGAACTACGGCGCGGCTCACGGCGCACTGGCGATGACCACCCCCGGCGACACTTCCATGGCCAATAAGAAGGAAGTGGAAGCCATCATGGGCGGCGCAGGCGCAAGAGTACAGAGATAAGGATCTGTCAATCTGCATAAGCAAATCTGTTTACAAAGGAAAAGCGGGGGTCGCCTATGGCGGCCCCTTTTCAAAGACATTTGTTCCTGGACTTTGGAGAGCTTCAGCGAGTCTCTTCCGGTAAATCCGGCGAATCGTATTTGCTGTTAAAACAAAAGGACTGTGAACATTCATATGTGGGAGAGGGACATGCTTCGTTTATATATTGTAAGACACGGCGAGACCTTATTTAATGTTCAGCACAAGGTGCAGGGCTGGTGCGATTCCCCGCTGACAGAATCCGGAATTCTGCAGGCGAAGGCGGTGGGCGCGGGTTTAAGAGAAGTGAACTTCACAGCGGCCTTTACCTCCACCAGCGAGCGGGCGGTGGATACGGCCCATGCCATTCTGGAGGGCCGGGATGTGCCATTATTTTACAGCAAAAACTGGAAGGAATTCAACTTCGGCATCCATGAGGGCAACATAGAGGAGGCCCTGTTCGGGGCGATTAAGAATGTGGGGCCGCAGATGTTTGACGTCTTCGGAGAGTGCGGCGGCGATACCAGCGCCACATGCATCGCCAGGATCCGGGCGGGCATGGAGGAGATCAGGGAGCGGTACCCGGAGGGCGATATTCTGGTGGTCTCCCATGGCGGCTCCATCATGATGCTGGCCTCCTCCCTGGATCCGGAGCTGGCCAGGAAGGCCACCCAGCCGGATGAAGAGCACCCCGGCGATGAGCCCAAAAACGCACCCAGGGGCATGGAGAACTGCTCCGTGACCACCGTTTATTATGAGGATGGGTGGAAGCTGGAGCAGATGGGAGAAGTGTCCTACAGAGACCGGGGGATGGATGTGCTGAAAGCAGTCTGAATAAAAATAAGAAAAAGCCTGAAACCTTTCGGGCTTTTTTGCGTCATGTAAATATAGAAGAGTGTCTGGCTGCACCAAAGAATACGGCAGAAAAATACCGCCTGTGCGGCTGGCTGCATCAAAGAGCACAGGCAGAAAAATGAGAAACCATGAGGGAGATGCAAAGGATGGAGGATACAGCGATCATCGGTTTATACTGGGACAGAAATGAGCAGGCGATCCACGAGACGGACGTGAAATACGGGCCGTACTGCCATACCATCGCCTATAACATTCTGGAAAATAAAGAGGACTCTGAGGAGTGCGTCAATGACACCTGGCTGAGGGCCTGGAACAGCATGCCCCCTCAGAGACCCAGCTATCTGCGCCTTTTTCTGGGGAAGATCACCCGAAACCTTTCTCTGGATGTATGGAAAAACAAGCAGGCCCAGAAGCGGGGCGGCGGGGAGCTTGCCCTGGCTTTGGATGAGCTGGCGGAATGTGTGGCGGACACCAGGGATGTGGAAGGGGAGCTGCAGGCGAAGGAGCTGGCTCAGACCATCGACCGCTTTTTACATACACTGCCGCAGAGGGAGAGAGAGGTTTTTTTACAGAGATATTTTTATATGTGGTCCGCGAAGGAAGTGGCGGCGCGGCAGGATCTGAGGGAAAATCATGTGCTGGTGATTCTTTCCCGCACCCGCAAAAAGCTGGCGGCGTATTTGCAGAAGGAGGGATGGGCAATATGACGGCAATGGATATTCTGGAGGCCTTGGGGGAAACCGGGGAGGAATTGTTGTGCTCCTGCGAGGAAAACGTAAGGGAGGAAGAGCAGGGGGAGGACAATGCTTCAGCGGCAGGTGTCGGAGAAATGAATGCCATTCCTGATAATGATAAAATCACGGAAAGCCGGTCTGACAGCAGAAAAACACATGGCCTGTATCGATTACCCTTCCTGCGCAGGACAAAATATGGCTGGGCGGCAGCAGGCATTGCGGCTGCTGCGGCAGTTTTTTTGCTGGTGTATGTGGTCGGCGGGGGCTATATCGGCAGAAGCTTTGACGCTGGTAATACCGGCAGATCAGAATCCTTCAGCACCCAGCAGTCCGCGGAAATAACAGCGGATACTGCCGAGGCGGAGTCGGCTGCGGAGGAGTCGGAGACTGTGGAGATGGAGGAAGGCACCGCGGAGGAGCCGGAGACCGCGGAAGGCGCTGAGGAAGACACTGAGACCACGGCGACAACGGAATCATCCTCGGAAACCTCCGGAAATTCTGGAGCAGCTGCGGCTTCCGGGGATGAACAGGAAGGAAGCGGGACAGAGTCCGGCGCCTTAACTGCGCTGCAGCTGGGCCAGGTGTACATTCCCGGCTTTGTTACCTCCTCGCTGCCGGAGGAAGAATATGCGGAAATGATGGCGCTGGCGGAGCTGGTGCAGGAGGAGATTGACGAGGCCCTGTCGGCGGAGAGCATGAAGACCCTTCCGGTGTACAGGTTTGTGGGAGTGGGTGAATCCTCAGAAGTTTCCGGAGAGGAAGCTGCCCAAACCGGTATGACATATAGCAGTGCAGCCGACGCGATCTATGTAAACCTGATCGAAGACCTGGGCGATTATCCGGTCATCACCCAGGAGGAAGCTGAGGAGTTTCTGTGGCAGGGGTATTACCTGTCGCCTGCGGGTTTTTCTTCGGAGGATACGGACAGTGCCGAGGCAGCCTCCATGGAGCTTTGTTATCTGGTCAGTCCGGAAACATTGGTTTACATGCCCTATTATCAGTTTACGGTGGTGATCGAGGAGGATATGGTGTACGTCTGCTGCGTTCCTGCGGTTGATCAGGAGTACCTGACAGGGACGCTCAGCAATGGAGAGATACAGTGAAATCATAACGTCCAAAAGACCATATTGAATTTAAAAATAAAGTATGCTAGAATGTCTCCAGATGTCACCAGATTGGTGGTGAAAATAATAAGACGGGTGAGTGATTATGAGCGAGGAGAAGACCACATTGCTGGCAGAAGAAAAGGAAGTCACTTCCAGAAACTTTATTGAAATTGAAATTGACAAGGACCTGAAGGAGGGCGTGTACGATACCGTGCACACCCGTTTCCCTCCGGAGCCCAACGGCTATCTGCACATCGGGCACGCCAAGAGCATTCTGTTAAATTACGGGCTGGCCCAGGAGTATGGCGGCAAGTTCAACATGCGCTTTGACGATACCAACCCCACCAAGGAGGACACCGAGTTTGTGGAGTCCATCAAGACGGACGTGGCCTGGCTGGGCGCGGACTGGGAGGACAGGCTGTTTTTTGCCTCCGATTATTTTGACCAGATGTATGAGGGCGCGGTGAAGCTGATCCGAAAAGGAAAGGCCTACGTGTCCGATCTGACCGCGGAGCAGATCCGGGAGTATCGTGGAACCCTGACGGAGCCGGGTAAGGAAGACCCCTATTCCAACAGAAGCATCGAGGAAAACCTGGCTTTATTTGAAGAAATGAAAGCGGGCAAATATGCCGACGGCGAGAAGGTGCTGCGTGCCCGCATCGACATGGCCAGTCCCAATATGAATATGCGCGATCCGGTGATTTACCGGGTGGCCCACATGAGTCACCACAACACCGGAGACAAGTGGTGCATCTACCCCATGTATGATTTTGCCCACCCCATAGAGGACGCCATCGAGGGCATCACCCACTCCATCTGCACGCTGGAGTTTGAGGATCACAGACCGCTCTACGACTGGGTGGTCAGGGAGCTGGAATATCCCCACCCGCCCCGCCAGATTGAGTTTGCCAAGATGTATCTCAAGAACGTGATCACCGGCAAGCGCTATATCAAAAAGCTGGTGCAGGACGGCATCGTGGACGGCTGGGACAACCCCAGGCTTGTGTCCATCGCGGCTCTGCGCCGCAGAGGCTTTACCCCGGAATCCATCAAGATGTTTGTGGAAATGTGCGGCGTCTCCAAGGCCAACTCCACCGCGGATTATGCCACCCTGGAATACTGCATCCGCGAGGATCTGAAGCTGAAGAGCCCCCGGATCATGGCCGTTCTCGATCCCATCAAACTGGTTATTGACAACTGGCCGGAGGGCGAGATCGAATGGCTGGACGCCCCCAACAACCTGGAAAACGAGGCCCTGGGCTCCCGCAAGGTACCCTTTGGGAAGGTACTGTATATTGACCGCGAGGATTTCATGGAGGAGCCTCCGAAGAAATATTTCCGTCTCTTCCCCGGCAACGAAGTGCGCCTGATGAACGCTTATTTCGTGAAATGCGTGGACTATGTGAAGGATGAGAACGGCAGCGTGACGGAGGTGCATTGCACCTACGATCCGGAGACCAGATCCGGCTCCGGCTTCAGCGCCCGCAAGGTCAAGGGCACCATCCACTGGGTCTGCGCCGCCACCGCCCTGGAAGCTGAGGCGCGCCTTTATGAGAACATCGTGGACGAGGAGAAGGGCGTGTACAATGAGGACGGCAGCCTGAACTTGAATCCCAACTCCCTGACCGTCCGAACCTGCTATGTGGAGCCCTCCGTGAAGGACGCGAAGGCCTATGACCGTTTCCAGTTCGTCAGACAGGGATACTTCTGCGTGGATTATAAGGACACCACGGCGGAAAAGCTGGTGTTTAACAGGATTGTGTCATTGAAGAGCTCGTTTAAGCTGCCGAAGGCGAATTAAACGGGGAAGGATGGTTTGACAGCCTGTCCGATTGTACTGAATTCTTATTAGTTGGATGGTATTTTAGCCCGCCTGATTGCATTGAGTTGTGGTCAGGCGGGCTTATTTGATTATAGAGAATATTTGTATTCAAAAGACCAATCAGATGAGAGTTGTTATATAAAGCGACTCATTTGATTGGACATTTTGATTATAATTACTAATTTTATCAGCACTTTTGTGACTATATGATCACAAAGTCTGTGCTACAATGTAACATGGGATAATAA
>JAJPYH010000258.1 GCA_021205045.1 Lachnospiraceae bacterium
ACCCGATGCCTGTTGTTTACCAGTGTTCCGATGACGGTTTATCCGACATAGTGACGCCGCGCCTTACGGCGGCAGGTGCAGACTGTGAAAAGGTTGTGTATATAAAAGACCCTGGCAACGTCCTGACACTGAATGATGAGTTTATCGGTGAAGCAATGAAGAAAACCGGCTGCGGCATGTTTGCCTTTGACTCATATCGGGCTTATGTCGGAGAGGACTGGGATGATGAAACAAAAAGGAAAAAGATGCTCCATGAGTTAAATGAGATGGCGGAAAGCAATGACTGTGCCGTTATCCTGGTCGGCTATACAGACAACAATAACCCTGACTTGAGCGACATCTATATCGATTCCGGCAGCAGAGATATTGCAGATGCAGCCCAAAGCGTACTGTTGCTGTCTGTTGATGCTGATGACAATAGAAAACGGCATATAAACATTATAAAGACGAACAGTGCACGGAAGAATGCAAAATTGGATTTCGAACTTGGAGGGGCAAGAGGGTTCAAGTGGCTTGACTGAGTTATCACAGTCTTTACAAATTTGCCGTGTAAATATCGCAAAACCACTGAAATTTATATAGAAAAGACTGCCTGTCTCTGTTATAATAAAAAGAGATGGTGCTTGTAACAACTAAAATGCAATGATGTGTGCAAAACGGATGGTATATAATCCCCGTGCGATATACACTTGAGTTGCTGCGGCGCAGGGAAGGCAGATGGCGAACAATGGATGATGGAAAATATTATGAGCTGCAGGCTTATGGTTCCATGACTAAAACGAAAATAGACTGGCTGTGGTATCCGTACATCCCATGCGGAAGCGTGACAATTGTGCAGGGCGACCCTGGTGAGGGCAAATCCACCATGATGCTGCGACTTGCGGCGTTGCTGACGAGCGGACGCAAAATGCCAGACGGAAGTGGTGACGGGAAGGCGAGGAATGTTGTTTATCAAGCGGCAGAGGACGGGGTATCAAACGTGATACTTCCCAGACTGCTCGATGCCGGAGCTGACTGTAACAAAGTGATGCGTATTCTGCCAAAGGATGACTGGCTGAGCCTGGATGACAGCAGATTTGAAAGGGCAATCAGGGATAGCAATGCTGCACTTTTAGTGATTGACCCTCTACAGGCTTTCCTTACCGCAGATACGAATATGCAGAGGGCGAACAGCGTCCGCTCTGTCATGAACAGGTTATCAAAAATAGCGGAGGAGACTAAATGCGCCGTTGTATTGATTGGGCACTTAAATAAAAATTCCGGGTCACGGGCAATATACCGGGGACTGGGAAGCATTGATTTTGCTGCTGCAAGGAGCATTTTAGTTGTTGAAAGGGATGAGGAAGACCCTCAGGTAAGGACAATCCGCCAGATAAAGAGCAGTTTCGCACCGGCAGGAAAAGGATATATGTTTGAACTGTCGGAGGAGAATGGCTTCCAATGGCTCGGTGAAATCGGGAAGTATGGCGGCATGGAAAACGGGGCATATGTCCCCAAAAGATCAAAAAAAGATCTGGCAAAGCAGTACATCGGTGAGTTTTTGACAGATGGAGACCGTCCCAGTGCGGAAATTCTGGAATACATACAGAGAAAAGGCATCGGCATAAGAACCGCAAAGCAGGCAAAAGCTGAGATGAATATTGACAGCTATAAGGACGGCAATACATGGCTGTGGCACTTAAATAAAACTTAAGGATTGTAGCCGGGGACTTTGGAGATTCATATGAAGCAATGAAAAAGATACCTGCTATAGTCAAATGTAAGTTTTAAAGCTGCATGGAAGGAGGAACATCACTTATGGATGACAATCTGCTTGAATGCCCTTATTGCGGGGAAGAGCAGCTGGAACACGAGCCGGAAGGAATTTCGATGCTTTCGTGCAGGACGAAATGTGAACGCTGCGGGAGATATTTCGTTTATGCAGTCACGGTCGCCAGACATTACGAGAGCTTCCGGGACGATGAGCATACCGAAATGGTGCAAAACCAAAGGATTTGATAGAGGCAATGAAGAAAATACCGACTTTATTTGAACGAAAATTCGAAAATCATATCGTAACGGGAATCCTGCCCAATGTGACGGAAGGCATGGAATGGGTGCTAAACGGTGAGGGCATCGCTACCGTCAAATGGGACGGAGCATGTTGTACTGTGATAGACGGAGAGTTTTACAAGAGGTACGATGCCAAACGAGGCAAGAAAGTCCCAGATGGAGCTATACCATGCGAGGAAGCACCAGATCCGGTGACAGGGCATCTGCCGTGCTGGGTAAAGTGCGACCGACAGGCACCCGGAGATAAATGGTTCTGGGCAGCCTATGACAATTATCCCGAAGAGAAAACAGACGGCATCTATGAAGCACTTGGTCCCCATTTCCAGAGCAACCCTTATGACTTGGAGAAGGATATCCTGAAACCTCATGGGAAGGATATCGTTGAAGTAGAACGCAGCTTTGAAGGAATCCGGGACTATCTGGCGAATAATTATATAGAGGGCATTGTATTCTGGAAGGATGGGGAGCCAAAATGCAAAATCAAACGAAAAGATTTCGGGTTCCCATGGAACAAAAATGTGAAAAGATGAGCAATTGAGCGGGGGATATAAGCGTATTTAAAAGTCAGCGGGGAGGTGGTGGGTATTGCCGTACATCGGGAAAAGCATGTCCGCAAACGCAAAAAAAGCCCATGACCAGGGGCTGATGCCGATATCCTCCTTCGGACGGAAACAGTTGGATCAGTGTGGATTTAAATATTCGGTGGGCTTTTTCAGGTGGCTGTGTAAGAAAAATTACATCAAATCGAATGGCATTCACCATACAGGTGCCGCACCGAAAATGACTAAGTTTTACTCCCCAGGGACAATCGGCAGCTTTGCGGGACAGGCAAACCTTCCTGCCCTGTATGCCATGTACAGGGGGAAAATGAGCGCAGATGAGGTGTTTGAAAGCTTAGGGGTCAGGTATTACAGGATTGAATGCGCTGCCGCCATAATGGGCATGAAACAGATCGGCACAGTGGTCTGTGATGTCGTATATTATGATGGAATTTTCTATCTTTCAATGAAAAGAAAGTTCTGGGAGGGGAATACATCGCCAAGGCTGTATTATATTTTGTGTGAATATGAGCGGAATAATCCCCAGTGGCACAATAACCACAGGAAAGATATAGAGAAGAAGATATTGATGTTCCTGTCAAGGCCGCCGAAAAGCGAGGATGAAACAGGCGGTAACGGCCGGAGGAAGATGCTCACCCCTGCAGGAATGGAAGAAGAAGCACAGCATAGATTCAACCCTGCATATATAGACGAGGACGGTAATGAAGAACCGGTACCGGGATATATGCATGGAGATTCTCTGCCTATTGAAAATCACAGAGCAGATTCATCGGATGAAGGTTCGATAGAGGAAGACCGGCTGGAATGCCTGACGGAAAAGCAGAGGGAAGCGTGGAAGTTAAAGCAGAAGGGTCTGACCTATAATGAAATCGCAGCGAGATTGAATATTTCTTATGTTGGCGCAAGAAACCACGTAATTCATGCGGAACAGAAACTACAGAAATATGACAGCCGGGCCGAAATGGAAAAAGGCAGAGGAGAAAGTGCAGGAGTATTATGGACAGCAAAGCCGCCGGAACAGGAAATCGGGGCGATGGGCAACACAAACTATCCGGTGGAGCAGCCACTGTCAAGAACTGATGCGTTGCTTATGCTTAATTTGATAGGCGATTATATAAAAACATGTGAATATGTCACACCTCACAATGCCAAAAAGAGTGGGTTTCACGAATGCCGTATATGTACGGATATGCAGTGAACCTGGAAAAGAAGCTTCAGCTGGCTGTCTATGGAGAAATACAGTACCCGCCTGACAGAGATTACGAGAAGCAACTAAACGAGTGTGTGCCTGCAGAAGCTTTGGATGATGAGGGTGAATTGGATGGCATGAAAGAAGCAGAGTGAACTGTGGTAGTAAACTGGAAAAAATCAGGGAGGGAGAGAAGCCATGTCGTTAACGTCTTTGCTGGATACGGATGAAAGATTCCGTGAGATAGTAAAAGAGCATCTCCCCAACCGCGAACTGTTTCGGACAAACACGGGAGATAAAGCTTTTTCAACAAAATATAGGCTCCTGGTGCCAAATACTTTGCCCAGCAGATACTACAGCACACTGGCAGGCACAGCTTTTGATTACGCGGCGAGGTTTATCACTGCCAGATATGCCGGCGGTAACTGCGGAGAAGAAAATGAAGTTACTTCAACCGCCACAGCTGAGCTGAATTCGTTCTATGGGCTTGTGGCGGTACAGAAGATGATAGGCGGAGAAGCATACAAGAAGATGCATGACAGGTATGTGGAGCTTCTTTCCCGTGTGAAAGCGTACTTTAAGCAGCCGGAAGCGGATCACAGCATCCTATCAGAGCCGTGCTGTTACTTTGCAAGGCTGGAACACATATACCGTTCCGGAGGTATTCTGCCGAAAGACGGTTATGAGGTACTGCTGAAGAATGAGCCGCAGGAAGTATATGACGATTTAAAACGGCTTTGTGATGTATTCTTCGAAACGTTCATCACAAGCGGGATTGTCCACAAAGGGAGCAAAGTCGTGTTCAATCCCACGTTTGGGAAAGAAAGCACACTGCTCGGAGGAGCAGACGCTGATATTTTTATAGATGGTGTCCTTTACGATTTTAAAGCTGCGAAAGAATCCCGATACCGCTGGCAGGAGGTGGCACAGATATATGTTTATTATCTTCTGCATGATTTAAACGTGATGACCGAGCTGGGGCTGTGTACCGAGACAGATTATGAGAAAAAAGCACAGTCACAACACATGATAGCCGAAGGCATAGATAAAATTGCGCTGTATAAAGCAAGATTCGGTGTGATTGAAAGCCTGGACGTGTCATTAATCAAAGGGAAGCTTGAAACACAGAGCAAGATGAGCAAATATATGAGAGTAATGCGTAATACAGATAATTGCATCACAGAGTAATCTCATGGAAGAAATATATAAAGACCTACAACTTGATCATTGGGAGATGACGGCGGCAAACGCAATGCTGCTGTATTTGCATCAACTCGACGATGATGCGGCACGGAAAATTGTGCGCCCAATCGTAGATGTGAATATGTATTCAATAGAGGGCAGTACTGCGCAGACAGTGCAGAATGTGATTGATGATACGAAACTTGCGGAGGTAATCGACCTGGCTATTGGCTTCGCCGCAGAGATATTTGAAAGTGGCTGGAACGCGGAAGACCAGCCATCCACTCAGATGAAAAATGCTGTTGTCACTACACTCTCATCCATAAAAGGCAGCACAATTGTGCAGAATATGAGTACAGACTTTGCAGAATTTGTTATACGCTGCGGCAGATGGGTGTGGACATTGCAGTAGGTACAGCGAAAAGTCTGAAAATCGGTGAACAAGACCGAAAATTGACGCAAAGCCGCAGAAAGTTAAGAAAACGTTCTCAAAACAGGCCTTGATTTGAGGGGCTGTTCTGTGGTAAGCTATAGATACGATAGGTTAGATATGCTTTGCAGCCTGAGAGGAGGTGAGCGGTGTGGAAAAGAAACGGATGCCAATCGGCATAGAGGACTTTGCAAAATTAAGAACGAATAATTTTTATTGGTGTTAGTCCGGATTTGGGTCGGTGGCCTAATATCTGGCTTTCAGAAATACCAGTATAGTATGCCCTGAATATAGAACTTTGGCCAAAACGACCCGTTTACGGACTAACACCTTTTTATTATGTAGATAAATCCGGGATGATAAAAGAACTCCTGAGTAATTGGGGAGAAGTGAATCTTTTCACACGCCCGCGCCGCTTTGGAAAAAGCATAAACATGAGTATGCTCAAGTACTTCTTCGAAATCGGCACTGATAAAAGTCTGTTTGATGGGTTGGCAATTTCAAGGGAAACTGAGCTTTGCGATAAGTATATGGGTCAGTACCCCGTAGTTTCAATCAGCCTAAAGGGAATCGAGGGTGCAAATTATAATGTGGCACGGAGTATGGCTGTTGATGTTATAAACGAGGAAGCTAGTATAACATAAAATAAATAACTGGCCAAATAATGGCTTTTGTGCTATACT
>JAJPYH010000189.1 GCA_021205045.1 Lachnospiraceae bacterium
GGAGAGCACCTGCCTTACAAGCAGGGGGTCACAGGTTCGAGCCCTGTAGGTCCCATATATGGCGAAGTAGCTCAGTTGGCGAGAGCACACGGTTCATACCCGTGGTGTCGAGGGTTCAAATCCCCCCTTCGCTACGCAGAGAGGAACTTTTCAGAGAGTGAAAGGTTCCTTTTTTGATTGTCACGGTATGATCCCGTTCTCCATTGTCAAAAAGCAGGGCCTTGGAGAATAAATAACCTTCTGCTATGTGGGTGGTTGAGATTTATCGGTTTATAAAAGGAGCCATTGCCTCAGAGAAAATATTTCCTTTGAAGCAATGGCTCCATGCTTTTCTTTTGTCAGTTTTACAGCGTGTATTTTCTTCTCAGGCTCTGTTTGTTTTCGGAGCCTGGTGTATTTTCGGGTTTTGTTTATTTCCGGGTCTTATTGTTTTCAGGCTCTGTGAGTTTTCAGAGTCTGTCTGACTGCCGGAGTTGGTGCCTCCGGCGATGAAACGTCTGCCTGGTTGGATATTTCCAGCCTTTTTTGCATTGTTTTTTTACATGAAAATAAGCCGGAATCAGAAACAGGTCCGCAAAGACCCAGGCCACCGGATTGCCCAGGCATGACCCGGTGAAGGCCAGCACAGGCACCAGGGCGAAGGCGGTGATGGCTCTGGCCGCCATTTCAAACACTCCTGCCAGAATGGCAACCCGGGGAAAGCCCATGCCCTGGATGGTGAAGCGGACGATGTTGACCAACGCCAGCGGAAAATAAAAGGCAGTGTTGATATTCAGGTAGAATGCGGCATTGTCCAGAACCTGAGCCGCCTCGTCCCCGCTGACAAACAGACCGGCCAGGCCGCGTCCCGCCAGCAGACTGAAAAGAAAGGCAAAACCGGAATAGGCCACCGCCATCACCACGCAGGAGCGCATTCCCTGTCCGATCCGGTCCAGCTTCCTGGCACCGATATTTTGCCCGCTGTAGGTGGCCATGGTGGCGCCCATGGCGTCAAAGGGACAGCACAGGAACATGCTCACCTTGCCACCGGCGGTGACGGAGGCCACGGCGGTGGAGCCCAGGGAGTTGGTGGCGGTCTGCAGGATCACGCTGCCGATGGCGGTGATGGAATATTGCAGTCCCATAGGGATGCCCATGCCGCACAGAATGCCCATCAGGTGAAAATCCGGTCTCCATTCCTCTCTGGAAATCTTCATCAGCTCAAATTTTTTCAGCATGTAAATCAGGCAGCAGACGCCGGAAATGGCCTGAGAAATGACGGTGGCCCAGGCGGTGCCGGACACGCCCATATGTAAGACCAGAATGCAGAAAATATCCAGCCCGATATTCAGAAAGGAGGAAATCAGCAGGAAAACCACCGGCGTTTTGCTGTCTCCCAAAGCCCGCATAAAGCCGGAGAGAATATTGTAAAGGCAGGTAGCGGGAATTCCCAGGAAAATAATCCAGATATAGGTGTAAGCTTCCTCCAGAATATTGTCCGGGGTCTGCATCAGCACCAGAATATTGCGGCAGAAAACGCAGGTAATTGCCGCCATGAGAATGGAAAAAAACGCGATCAGCCAGGCGCTGTTGGCGATAAATCTGCGGACGGTGCCCTCATTTCCCGCGCCGAACTGCTGCGCCACGGGGATGGAAAAGCCGCTGCAAAGCCCCATGCAGAAGCCGATGATGAGGAAATTCACCGAGCCGGTGGAGCCCACGGCGGCAAGAGAATCCACACCAAGAAAGCGGCCTACGATCATCGTGTCCGCCATGCTGTAAAACTGTTGAAATAAATACCCGCACAGGAGCGGGATGGAGAATCCCAGAATCAATTTTGCGGGAGAGCCGTTTGTCAGGTCTTTTGTCATAAGTAATCTGCCCTTTCCCGGAGACCGCTTCTGGCGGTCTGCCGCCTTTTCCCTGCACGGTATGCGGCCGAAGGGCATGACTGATGATGTGCAATGACATTTTGCGCATCCCCTGTCGCTGTCGATCGGCAATGTGTGATGCAGATAATCAGCATCTGCCGTGAGGGTAGAATACCCTGCCTTTGACAGCAGGGCATTTTATTTACAGGCGGTATCATAATGGAAATATTTCCGGAAAACAATTCGCATTTTTTCTAAAAAGATGATGCAAACAAAGGGCAGAATTGCTTATGTTTTCAGAGGATCAGGCGGTGATGACCGTGCCGCCCTTTCCCCGGACGGCGTCCCTGATGAGGGACATGGAGGTAATCAGAACCTTTCCTTCCGGCACCGCGGCCAGGTAGGTCAGGGCAGCCTGGATTTTGGGAGCCATGGTGCCCTTGCCGAATTCCCCCTCCTCCAGATAAGCTCTTGCCTGCTGGGATGTGAGAGACGGAAGAGCTTCCTGGGTGTCTTTGCCGAAGTCCAGATAAACCTGATCCACGCCGGTCAGGATGACCAGCATGTCGGAATGGAGCTCCGCTGCCAGCCTGCCGGCGATGGCGTCCTTCTCAATGACCGCGCTGGTGCCCTTCAACTGGCAGTGCTGCTCAATGACGGGGATTCCGCCGCCGCCGCAGGCGATGACGATCTGATCCGCGTTCACCAGAGTGCGGATGGCCTCGATCTCCACAATGTCCATGGGAACCGGAGCCGCCACCACCCGGCGGTACTGCTTCTGCCTGTCCAGGATCACATAATTGCCCTTGGCGGTCTCCGCGTCGGCCTCCTCTTTGGTCAGAGTCCTGCCGATGATTTTATTGGGCTCATAAAAGGCCTCGTCATAGGGATCTACCGTGACCTGGGTCAGAATGGTGCTGACCGGCATGGAAATGCTGCGGGAGAGGAGTTCGCTTCTGAGGGAATTCTGAATGTCATAGCCCACATAGCCCTGGCTCATGGCGCTGCACACGCACATGGGGGCGGGCGTGTAGCTCGGATCCTCCTTGCTCAGATTGGTCATTGCTTTATGGATCATGCTGATCTGGGGCCCGTTGGAGTGGGTGATGGTGAGCTGGTATCCGGCCTCCACCAGATCCGCCAGAGCCTTTGCGGTCACCTTTACATGGCCCAGCTGCTCGTTGGTGGAATAGCCAAGGGCGTCGTGTCCCAGGGAAACTACGATTTTTGCCTTACTCATGGAAAAACCTCCGTTGTTGTCAAAAGATAGATGGGAATCACAGCAGTTTTCCTTTACGTGCTGTAAGTAGTAACAAAGATGAGACCAGTATAGCATTTTTTTCTTTTTTTGTATAGAACGGATTGTGAGACTTTCAGAAGGGTTTTTCAAAAAGTGGCTATTCATGGGATTCTCATAAAGGTGAGGGGTAACTTAAAGAAATCTTAAGAATATCCGGCTGTGAAAAGAATTGAAACGTCGGGAAATTTAAATTATACTGAGACGATAGAAACGGAGATTGACCTGAAGTGGCCGGAAAGGAAACTGTCAGGAGCAAATATATACCGGAAAGCGGTATCGGGACACGGGCTACGGCGAGGCTTTTAGAGGCTGTGATTTGCGTATTAGCCAGTGCAAGATGGGCATATTATTTTGCGACAGTTCCTAAGGGAAGGGAGAGACAAAACATGGACAGAAGAGAGGAATCGGAGCAGGATCTTCACGAAAAAAAGGAGCATTCCGCGGCGGAGACGGCAGCCCTTGTCATATTGCTTGTGCTGCTGTTTGCGGCGCTCTGCGTGCTGGTCTGGCAGCTTCGCGGGAGCTTTTTTCAGAAAGGAAATTCAGACACTCTGGAGGTAACTGAGATTACCGGGGAAGAGGAGGAGTCGCCGGAAAGCGCCGGAGAACCTTCTGAGGAAGAATCGGAAGAACTGTCGGAAAATGGGGAAAGCGGTGAGGGTTCAGAGAGTGAAAATGCGAATTCCTCCGGCGAGGATTCTCAGGCTTCTTCGAGCACCGGTGAGGCTGAGACGGGAACGGGTCAGGCTGGCAGCAGCGGTGAGGCTGAAGCGGGAACGGGGCAGGCTGGCAGCAGCGGCGAGGCTGAAGCGGGGACCGGGCAGAGGGAAGGCAGCGGCGATGGGCAGAGGGAATCGGGCAGCACGGAAGGGGAAAACAGTCAGACCGGTGGCCAGTCCACCGGTACGACCAATTCAGAAGGCTCCATGACCTTTACAGCCGTGGACGAGACAGTAACTGCCAAATCCGCTACCAACCTGCGCTCCGAACCCAGCACATCCGGCACGGACACCGTTGTGACAGTGCTGGAGAGCGGCATGCAGGCTCAGCGGACAGGTATCAACGAGGATACCGGCTGGTCCAGACTCAGCTACGAGGGGCAGACCCTCTACGCGGTCAGCAGCCTGCTGACCACAGACTTATCCGGACAGACCACCGGGGAGGTGGCGGCGGATCCGGATCGAGTGACCACCCAGGACGGGCGGGTGATTATTTTCACAGCCTGTGACGACACTGTCTCCCCCAAGATGAGCACCAACCTGCGGACGGAGCCCAGCACTTCCCAGGGGAATAACACGGTTTATTATGAGCTGCAGTACGGAGAGACCGTTCACCGAACCGGGTATGACGCGGACGCCGGCTGGTCCAGAGTGGAGTATGACGGGCAGATTTTATATGCGGTGACAAGCTATTTGTATGTGGTGGAATAAGAAATAGCCGTCCTGCGCTCTACAAAGTCTGGGAACGGCTATTTCAAATAGCAACTTAACAGATTTTCGCCGGGTCGGGTGATCCGCACTCACCTTCCGGCTCCCTCGTTAAGTGGATTATACACGAAAGATGAGTTATTTGCAATATAAAATACAAAAGAAAAACAGGCTTTTGAACCTGAAAAGATAATGAAAAACAGGAAATAGTATTTTGAATGATCCCCAAAGCAAAAAAAGAAAGAAAAAATCAATAACCTTCCGCTTTTGCGGAACCGTGTTCGCAGGCCTCCTGATCCTGCTTGCCATCTTTTCTCTGAAAGAATTCGGACCGCGGATCCTGCAGCAATATCAGGTGGGTGGTCAGTCGGAGGATTTGCCGGAGGGGAGTCTTCTGGAGGTGGTCTATCTGGATGTGGGACAGGCGGACGCCACGCTCTTGCTCTGTGACGGGGAGACCATGCTGATTGACACAGGAAGCTGGGAGAACCCGGAGCTTTTGATTTCCTATCTGTATGATTGTGAGGTGGAGGTCATTGATTACCTGGTCTTGACCCATTCAGATTCCGATCATATTGGCGGGGCGGCGGATATTCTGGGGGAGTTTAAGGTGGAGGAGGTCTTTTTCTCTGATTTTGCAAAAGAGAATTCTTCCTATTTGAATCTGATGGAGGCGCTGGAGGAGGAGCAGCTGACTGCCTGGCTGCCGGAGGCCGGTTATGAGGCAGAGCTGGGCGGCGCCACAGTGACCTTCCTTGGTCCGGTGGGGGAGTGGGATACGCCCAATAATACCTCCATCTGCCTGAGAGTGGATCATGGAGTCAACAGCTTTCTGTTCACCGGGGACGCGGAGGCAGAAGCGGAGGAGGCCTTAGTGGAGAGTGGGCAAAATCTGCATGCCACGGTGTATAAGGTGGGGCATCATGGCTCTTATACCTCCTCCACGGAGTTATTTTTAAGCGCGGTGCAGCCTCAGTACGCGGTGATCAGCTGCGGCGAAGGCAATGATTACGGGCACCCCCATGAGCAGACGCTTCAGCGGCTTTGGCAGGTGGGTGCGGAGATTTTGCGGACGGATACCCAGGGGACGATTGTTTTTATTTCAGATGGGAATACTCTGATATATTGACGAATAGAGAGTTTGCAGGGTTTTAGCCGGATTTGGCTTCATATCTGATCAAACGGAGTCGCCGTCTCTTCCCACAAGTCTGTCCAGAGAAATGTCGAACAGATCGGCAATCTGAATCAGGGTATCCAGGTTTGGAGAGTAAATACCGTTTTCATAGTTGGAATAGGTGGAGGGACTGATGCGCAGACTGGCGGCAACGACCTTCTGCTGCAGACCCCGCTCCTCGCGCAGCGCGCGGAGCTGCATGCCGAACAGATATCTGTAGGTGGGGTTCATGGGGACTCCTTTATGGGTGAAGCAATTTAAATTTTATGGGTGAAGCAATTTGAACTGTCAAGCATTTTTGAAAATGTCCCGAAAAATCTTTAACATTAGCCCCGAC
>JAJPYH010000194.1 GCA_021205045.1 Lachnospiraceae bacterium
AATAAAGCTTCACCTTGGTCCAGCCGCCCTTAAAGGCCTCAGCGGCTCCGTTTATATATCTTCCTCCGTCAGCCCCTTGTTGATCACGTTCCTCATCCGCTGGCTTCCGGCCTCCGGTGCAAAGGTCAGACTGCTCTTTTTGATATCCTGCACCTTCTGCATCACGTCCAGAGAAAAGGAATCGATTCTCAGGGAGGGAAGGGAAATATTGACGTGGCGCCTGTCGCACTCCTCAATCAGGAAATCAATCAGTTCCGGTAGCTTTGAATAATCGCTGGAGCTCAGAGAGCTTAGGGTAATCTCCTCCTGGCCGGTATTTTTGAGCATGGCGACGGCGTATTTTTTATTCCATTCCAGGCTGCGCTCCCGTACTGGCCGGTAAAGCTGTCCCGCCTGGCAGAAACGGCAGCCACGGATACAGCCCCGCATGATCTCCAGCACCACCCGTTCCTGCACCACCTTCATATAGGGTACCACAGGCTTTTCCGGATAGTAGGTGTCGGAAATATTCACCTCCACTTCCTTCAATACCTTAGCGGGAACGCCTGGGCGGTTGGGAGTGATGGAGAGAATGGTGCCGTCCTTCTTGTAGGCCACATCATAAAACATGGGAACATACATGCCTGGAACCTGGGCTGCCTTATACAGAAATTCCTCGCGGCTGTCTCCGTTTCTCCTGCTTTCCTTGTATAAATCCAGGAGTCTCCGGTACTGCGTCTCCCCTTCACCGATATAAAACATATCAAAAAATTCCGCAATCGGCTCCGGGTTGTAGGTGCAGGGGCCTCCGCCCATGACAATCGGACAGGTCCAGTCTTTGCGTTCCTTTGCCAGAAGCGGAATCTGAGACAGATCGATCACCTGCAGGATATTGGTGTAGCACATTTCGTACTGAATGGTGATCCCAAGAAAATCAAAATCCTTAATGGGGTCCTGGCTTTCCAAGGCAAAAAGGGGAATATGCTGCTCCCTCATGATCTTGTCCAAGTCCGTCCACGGGCTGTATACACGCTCGCACCAGGTATCTTCAAATTGATTGAACATATCGTAGAGAATCTGAATGCCGAGGTGAGACATGCCGATTTCGTACTGGTCAGGAAAGCACATGACGAAGCGGATGTCCGTCTCCTGCGGATTTTTGTACACCGCATTAACCTCATTGCCGATATACCTGGCTGGTTTCTCAACACTCAGTAAAATATCGTCACTTAATGCTAATTTTCTCACCTAAACCTCCTTACAATTTGGCAAAAGTGCATAATTTTATTTTTGTTATTTTTACGCTATATTCAGTGCCATTGTTTTAAAAACAGAAACACTATTGGCTTTTATTCAAGTAAAATTCCGCGGTACACGGACGCTTTAATGGATCATTTTTTGTAAAAACATGCGGCTTGCAACAAGAATATAAAAATAAATCTACACATCACTAAACAGCATTATATGAACTAAATAACATCAAGTATCATTAAAAAATACTATAAATAACGAAGAAACTGCTTTTTTTGTTGCAAGCCGTATTGCGAAGAAATTGCAACACACCACATTATAATTGCAACAATACTTAAAAATTAGTTTGAATTACAGCAGAAACATGTACTTACCTACAAAGTATATTTTACATTCACAGAAGATCCAATCCATCTGCATATTCCGTAAGATCAAGTATTTCTTTCTCCTCCGGTTTGACTTTTTCCCAAAAAATCTGTGCCTGTTCTGAGCCATCATACACTTTCTTCGTAAACTCCGGATTAAAATGTCCCATACATTCGGATATTGCTTTCATGGAGATCCCGTCTTCTGCCAACAAGGACGCATATGTATGGCGCAGCCCATGCCATGTGATATATTCAATATTGCACATTTCCAACAGCCGGCGGTATGGCTTATACATGTTTGATCTATTATATGGTTTTCCATTGCTTTGAAAGCATATATACCCGTAATCTTTGAAGTTGTATGTGATGCTTTTTAAAGTATCGTATTTTCTTTTCGTCATAATAATGTCGTCAATAACAAAATCAGCTAACGGGATAGATCGGACGCCATTCTGGGTTTTTGTAACAACCCTCTGGGAATACAATTCTCCTGTTTCCAAACCTACACTATCCATTGTCCGCCCAACCTGATGCCGCAGGTTCAGGATCTTTTTCCCAAAATCAATATCTGAGAATTTGATTCCCAGTGCTTCACTGATCCTGGCCCCAGTCGTAATAGTGAACAGGAGCGGCATATATATGGGGGGAATTTGTTCTTTGGCTGTATACAAAAGCAGAGAGACTTCTTCTGCAGATAGAACCCTGTATGCATCCGGGAGACTGTCTTCATCAAGGCTGTAACTTCTTTCCCTGAATTTTTCCTGTTTTTTCTTTCGTTTCATTTTCTCTATTACATCCGGGGTCGGGTCAGAACTTATCAGGTTTTTTGCCGTCGCAAACGAAAAAGAAGACCTTAGAACAGTGCATCCGTGTATAAACAGGCTTTTGCTGGGAAAAGAACTCAAAGCATCAGAAATATTATCCCTTCCCAGTTCGGACAGTTTCTTTTTTTCGCCCCAGCATTTAAGAAGATAATTATAGATAATGTTCCTATATGTGACAAAAGTGCTGTATGTAATCTGGATTTCATCAATCATATAATAATATAGCCAATAATCATAAAGCTCTTTTACAGAAACATCAAAAGGAGAATAACTGTGATCAATAAGCTGGGCGATAATCTCTTCTTTTGCTTTCTGGGCAGCCCTGATTGTTTTAAAACCTCCCTTTTGTACAGCTTTTTCCTCCCCGTTTTCAAACCGCAGACGAAACCGGATACAATATTTTCCTCTTTCAGAGGTGATTGAATTCCTAAAGGTCCATGATTGAATAGCTCCGTAAGCAAATATATTACTGACTGGAGGCTTTTCAATCACTTTTCCCCTTGTTTTCATTAAAGCACCTCCCTTCGGTCTCTTCTTGCACAAAAGGAAGATGCGATCGGATCCATTTTCCCATCTACATATGCCCGGATGTCTTCTTTCCCTTGAATGATCCCGCAGTATATATCCAGAGTTGTCCCTACGCTCTTGTGCCCCATCATTTTTGACAATTTTTCCAAAGAAACCCCCTGTTCCAGCATGATGGTGGCAAATACGTGTCTCCGAGCATGTAATCCTGCTTTTGGGATACCGATTCTGCTGCATATAACGTCAAGCGCATTTTTGCATGTACTATAACTTTTTATTGTCCCTTTGGGCCCAAGGCAGAGATAATCAAGAAACTCTGAAGAAAACTCCTCCTTTGTATTGGCATAGAGGTGATTCTGGTCATTCCTCCTTTGAACTCCATCGAGGATAAAATCAGGGACACGCAAACATCGATAGCTGCAAAGAGATTTTGGAGGTTTAAAAGAACATCCGCAGCCCTGAAATTCGTGGGTATTATCTTCTTTTATTGTGACCCTTACATCCCTGGTATACTGTCTTTTAATATCAACGGTCTTTTCTTTAAGGTCAAAATCATCATATCTTATGCCAAGAATCTCCCCTGTACGCAGCCCTAAAAACATAGCCAGCATAACTTCTAAATAAATGCTGCCATAATTGTATTCCTTTACTGCTGCCAGCAACTTTTTTAGTTGTTCTTCAGTGTATACAATTACTTTTGGGACGTTTGCTTTCGGTATTTTTACGTTTTCCATTGGATTGACGGACAGGAGGCGCTCTGCCACTGCGTCTTTCATTGCCACCGACAATACTTTGTGGCTCATGTACTTTGCGCTTTTGCATATGGGTTCTACTCTGTCCAGGATTTTTTGAATATGGGCTGCAGTGATGTATTTAAGCAAAACATCATCTTCCAGAGATGGCAGGACCATATCAAAGATAACCCATGCACACGTAGCTTGATACGAACCATAGGCGTAAGCCTGCAGGTTTTCCTTGTACCAATATGTGAGGTAACTGGAAAGAGTATACTTCATCCCTGTTGCTTTTTTGATAGCGTCCATGGATTTCAGAAAAGAGTCCTGGTCGATCTCATACATAGCCTCTGCATCTTCGTAGCTTTGAAATCCATCTTTTGTCTTATATTCAATGTGATATGTCTTCTGGTTCACCTCCTTTGCTGTATATCCCCAGCCATTTTCATTGTAAAATATCTGATTCTTGTTCATGTTCAAGTTCTCCTTAATGAAAGAATCCTGCCTATAAACAATTCCATGCATTGAGATTATACGAAATTTTGTTCTGATTTTCAATATTTCGTATAAAATAATGCAATAATGCAATGAATTTCGCTATTGGCAGGTTTTGTCTTTTTTTTATAGATAAACGATGTTTTAGAATTCTCCACTGACCCATTCATCAAATTTTTGTCTGGGTATCCTGTATACCCTCCCTATCTTAATTACCTTAAATGGTTTTTGGTTTTTGTATGCTTCGCGGACGAACTGGTAAGCTGTTGTTCTCCCAACTTGTAAAATTCTCTGAACATCTTCAACATCGTAAAGCTGTTTGGTTTCCGGCATGTTGCAATCTCCCTCCAATATTTTATAATAAAGACCACTTTCCCAACTATGCATTGCATAATAAGCGGCAATGAATTGCCAAAATTCATCTGTATGCTGTCTGACATCTCCCACATGCAAGCATGTGGGGTTCTGGGACGGTTTTCCAGCACACCGTACTCGCAACCATGTAGATGTTGCTTTGGGGGTATGCTTACTGCGCCGGAGCCCAGCCTTGTCTGGCGTACCCAAGCCACCCAATGGCAGTTTAGCGGGTACCATGCGATGTCAAACATGTTAATTATGAGTTTATAGTTACATTTATGAGATCCCGGGTTAAATCCCGGAGTTGCATACTTTGTATCCGGACGCCTTGATTTCCTTAATCCGGACGTCCATTTTTGTTTTAAAAGTACTGAAATCAGATTTACAAGTTACATAATCAGGAAATTTAATCTCCCCGTCCGGATGCATTAACAGGTAAGCGGAATACAGATCCCTTTGGACTTTAGTGCCGTCCGATAAGCTGTACATCCGCTGATTTAATTCTTTCTTGATGAATTGGTTTGCTGTATGGTCATACTGGCTTGCCCTGTATTTGGACGGGACGACAATATAATGGGCATCCCTAAATTTATGTTTCAACTCCTCCTGAAACTGGCCGGGACAGCGGTTCTGGATAGATCTCCCAAAGCGTTTCCGTCTGGAGAACTTTTTTGTGCCATCCTCGCGGACAGTAACTTTAGGTTCTTTAGCCTTGCGTTTCAACTTGCCCGCATTCTTAGGCTCCGTAATCAGGATATCGCCCATAGAGCGGATATTGTTCGCTATTTCCCGGTTAGCGAACTTACGGCTATCCGCGTTCTTGCGGGCAATCCCGGTATGCTGTTCTTTCGTCTTTAAATAGGACTTAGAGTATATCCACGGCTGCCTTTGCGACCTGGGCTTGACCGTCCCGTCCTCATTGTAATTGTCCGGGTTCATGGCCCGGCGGGACCTGTCCATCTTCCGTAAAAGCCGCCGTTCCAGTTTTTCTGATTCTCTGGTGGACTTATGGTCCCGCTCCGCCAGGTTGTCGAGGATCATCCCGTCCTTTGATACGGCTGCAACCGACTGGGTGCCGATGTCGCAGCCGACCGGCCCGGTTTTGGAAAAGTCATGGCGGGGCGACCCGTCTTTTTTCTTTTTGGGGCAGGCCCTGCCCTCCACTGTGACCTGTACATAAACCCTCAGTTTTCCCCGGGCCCTGACACATTTCAGTGCCGCATAGCAGGGCCGGAATGTATCCAGTATGATACCTTCCTTTGCGTAAGCGTCCACTGCTGTTTTTTCTGCGACAGCGGGGTTTTCAAGATAATGAATGATTTTATGTGCCCCGTCCATTAAAAATAAATCTTTATCAGGGATCTTGCCCCCAAAAGTGCCGATTCCATCGGCCGAGAAAGCTAATTTACCATCCCTAACCCGGATAAACCGGAATAGCTTTGCAATCCTCTACTTTTCTGATATATTTAAAGAAAAAGCTGGAGGAATTGCAGATGTTGATTACGGA
>JAJPYH010000257.1 GCA_021205045.1 Lachnospiraceae bacterium
TTGGGACATTTTCTCTTGTGGTATATAAGGACATTATCATAAATGGCTTATAACATGGAGTTATTGATAAATTTTATCCTTGACAAAACCGAATGGCTGGCTAAAATAAGAATGAATCGCATATTAGCCAAAGGAGGAGGTCTGATGAATTATATTAAAAGAGACATAGAAAATAAAATTCTTTCCCTTTCTCAGGAATATGCCTGTCTGTTGATCACTGGCCCTCGTCAGGTTGGGAAAACTACGGTACTGCGGCAATTGATGTCCGCTGAGCGAAGCTATGTAACATTGGATGATATGGAAGAGAGAAGGCTGGCTAAACAGGATCCGGCTCTTTTTCTGCAGATGCATGATCTGCCGGTACTGATTGACGAAGTACAGTATGCGCCTGAGCTTTTTTCCTATATTAAAATTGCCATAGATAACGGTGCCGCCCCAGGGTCCTTCTGGCTGACCGGTTCGCAGGCGTTCCATATGATGGAGCTTGCGCAGGAGTCACTGGCAGGGCGAACCGCCCTGCTGCACATGCCGGGGCTGTCACAGCATGAGGTTTATGGCTCGGGAGAGAGCAGACCTTTCTCGGTGGAACTGAAGGAGCTGAAGGCACGCAGGACGACAGGTACGTCGGCCAATCTGGAGGGTATCTATCAGCGAATCTGGCAAGGCTCTCTTCCTGGATATGTCAGCGGAAAATTTACGGACCGCAATGTATTTTATTCCAGTTATTTACAAACCTATATTGACCGGGATGTAAGCGAACTGGTTGCCCTGGCTGACAAGCTTCTGTTTCAGGATTTCATTCGCGCAGCAGCCTGCCGGGTCGGACAAATGCTGAACATTCATGATATCGCTCTGGATGTAGGCGTGTCGGATGATACCGCAAAACGCTGGCTGCAGGTGTTGGAAAAGTCTGATATTATTTTTTATCTGAGGCCTTATTCCAACAATCTCCTGAAGAGGACAGTGAAGACACCGAAGATGTATTTTTTTGATACGGGACTGGTTGCGTACCTGACTCGCTACAGTTCTCCGGATATTTTGCAGAACGGAGCAATCAACGGCGCTATTCTGGAAAACTATGTAGTGTCTGAAATCCTGAAGAGCTATCAGAATAATGCGCAGGATTGCCTGCTCTGGTATTATCGGGATAAGAGCAGCAATGAGATTGATATGGTGATGGAGAGTGACGGACAACTGCATCCGCTGGAGATTAAACGTTCTGTGAATCCCGGCAGTGAACTGGTGGGGGCGTTTTCGATACTGGATAAAGGAGCTGTCCCTCGAGGAACCGGAGCCGTGCTCTGTATGCGTCCGGAACTGTCTGCGATCAATGCTCAAAATTACATTGTTCCAGTCTGGATGATATAGACAGGAGAAGCATTTTGAAGACAAATTTTCACACACACTGCTGCCGCTGCAAACACGCTCAGGGAACAGAGGCAGATTATGTACGCGCCGCCATCGCGGCCGGTCTGGAGCAGCTTGGTTTTTCCGATCACGGTCCTTTCCCGGATGTGGATTATGGACTGCGGATGAGCTGCGAGGAATTACAGGAATATCTGGATGCTATTGATTCACTGAAAAAAGAATACCTTTCCCAAATCGTATTGTGGAAAGGCCTGGAGATTGAGTACCTTCCGGAGAAGGCCGGATACTATGAAAGCCTTCTGTCAGAAAGAGGCCTGGATTATCTTCTGCTGGGCGAGCACTTTTACCGCCATGGGGACGGACAGATACAGAACATCTATCAGGCTAAGAACACGGAAGAATATGTAATCTACGCCCGCAATCTGGCCGAAGGGATGAAAACCGGTTTTTTTCAGGCTGTCGTGCATCCGGATATTTTCACGATCAACCAATATGCCTGGGATTTCAACTGCGACCGGGCAACGGATCTGATCATTGACGCCGCCGCGGCCACGGACACTGTCCTGGAGTACAACGCCAACGGTATCCGCAGAGGCGTCAAGGATTATCCGGACGGGCCGCGCTATCAGTATCCTCATCGCCGTTTCTGGGAGCAGGCCGCACAGGCCGGGGTCCGGGTGATGGTCGGAAGCGACTGCCACGAGCCCTCCCAGGTATGGGACGGAGCCATGGAGCAGGCTTATGAAGATCTGGAAAAGCTGGGGATAGAGCCGCTGACGAAGGGGTTCCTTTGAAAGGCAGGAAGTACACTTATGAAGAAAGGTAATACATATATCTCGTCCCGCACTGTTATTGGTATTTACATTTTTCTGTTCGTCATGTTCATACTGGGTACATTCGACGATTATCAGATTTCCTGTGCGCTGTACAACGAAAGCAACCCCGTTGCCGTTTTCTTTGCCGCCTTCGGAGAATGCCCTGCATATCTGGGGCTGGTGGCGGCGGGGACCATGGCTCTGACGGCCTGTCATCGTCAGCATACCCTCATGGGGATTCTGCAATGTTCCAACAGCCGTGTACGCTCTTCGGATAGCAACGGATGCTCTTCAGGCAGCAACGAATACTCTCCCGGTAGTCATGTACGTTCTTCGGACAGCAGCGGATGCTCTTCAGGCAGCAACGAATGCTCTTCAAAAAGCGCAGTGTATCCTCTTATAAATTTCCTGCAATGTTCCGGCGGCATCATCCTGTTAATAGTCGGCGGAGTACTGACCTGCGGTTCCCCCGGCAGTTACCTTGACTGGCCGACTGCGGCATCCATCGGGGTTGGTCTCCTGCTGACAGCCATGACTGTGGCTGTCACTCTTTCCCTCTGCCGCGGAGCGGACCCGGCTGCTGTTCGAAGAGTGGCCCTTGTATTTTCCCTGTCCATCCTTGGGCAGTTATTGCTGGTCAATGTCCTGAAGATGCTGTGGGGTCGCGCGCGGATGCGTCTGGTGGTCAGTGATCCCCGGGCTTATTTTATGCCCTGGTGGCAGCCGGACACTGCCCTGAGAAGCATCCTGACGGCAGCCGGTGTTGCCGCAGACGAGTTCAAGTCCTTTCCCTCCGGCCACACGGCTGACGGGACTATGGCCATGCTTCTGGCAGCCCTCCCCTGCATCAGGCCGGAGCTTGAACCCCATCGCAAAAGGCTGTTCTGGTTTGGTTTCATCATTGCCTGCGTGACAGGGTTTACCAGAATCATCATGGGCGCCCATTATCTGACAGATGTGACTGCTGGCTTTCTCTGCGGCTTTACCATAATGATGCTTGCATTCAGGCTGCTGCCGGAGACGAAATCAGGCAGCGCTTAATTTCAAAGAGAGAAAATGATTTAGGGTCTGCCAGCAATTACATCATCAAAAATTTCTTCTGTTTCCGTTTTTTATTTCTCTGCAAACATCTCGTCCAGGAAACGCAGTCCCATGTGCGTTTTAAATATTCTCTCCCTGGCCGCCCGGACAGCCTCTCCGCTGAGAGAATCCTCATGCAGATTCACCAGAAAATCCGCCTCCACGAGAATCTGATAATCCCTCCCCTGAATATCGTGATAAGTATGGTGATGTCCCACCAAAAAGCTGATGCGTTCTATTTCCTCTTCTGAAAAGCCCCCGACATCCCGCAGAACCTTTTCCGCCTCCGCCGGCCCCTCGATCTCCTGATAATGCCCGGCGCTGGAGCCATATTTCTGCTCGCTTAAATGAATGCCGATATCATGCAGAATTGCCGCTGACTCCAGAATTTCCTGCGTATCCTCGTCCAGTACTTCCAGGATGCCGATCGCCGCGGCAAAATCATGTACTTTTACAAAATGTTGAATGCGCTGCGCGTCTCCTCTGTCATAATCAATCATCGCTGCCATCAGCTTTGCTGTACGTTTTTTCATTCTGTTCTCTTTCTCCTGTTTTGTTCGGGTCTTCTACTGATCCATTTTTGTTTTTCCTTTTCAAAATGGGCAGGCTGACAGTACCGTAATGTATGGAACTATTTTCCAGATTGCCTGCAAGAATTCTCCTCTCACTTATCTCAGTGCAGGCACCGCGCCCCGGCAGCCTCTGAAACATAAACGTCAAATCAATGATTTCGCTGGTTTTCAATTCTTGTAATATCATCTTAAAAGCGTTTCATAGCTCCCGGTTTTCAGAACAGAGCAGATTCCCTCCACTCCGCATCGCACCATATCATAAACAGCGGCATCAGTAAAGAAAGCCATATGCTGGGTCATGACCACGTTGGGAAACTGGCGCAGATAGGCCATAGACCTGTTGCTGATAATGTCGTCACGGCGGTTCTGATGATAGATTCCCTCTTCATGCTCAAAGCAGTCAAGACCCAGACCCCCTAGCTTTTTCTGCTCAATCCCGTCGATCAGAGCGTCCGTATCCATCAGAGCGCCGCGGGCACAGTTGATCAGAATGACGCCCGGCTTCATTTTGTCAATGGATTCCCGATTGATCATGTGCCGCGTTTTTTCACTGAGATTCAGATGAATGGTAATCATATCGCTTTCCCTGTAGACAGTATCCAGGTCAGTATAGGTAAGCCACTGGGAAGCCTTCCCCAGATGAACATCATATCCAAGCACCCGGCAGCCAAAGCCGGACAGGATTTGTGCCACCTGGGTTCCGATTCGCCCGGTGCCCAGGATGCCGACCGTCAGATTTCTCAGCTCTCTCCCATAGAGGCCGCCGAGGGAATAGTCATTGACCTGCATGCGCCAGAGCGCCGCCTTATAATGCCGGATGCACAGAAGCATCAGCATGACAGTGTATTCCGCCACGCCGCTGGGTCCGTAACAGGCATTGCAGACCGGCAGTCCGATCTTCTTTGCATGTGCCAGATCGATGTGGTCATAGCCAACCGTCCTGGTTGACAGGCAGCGGACACCCTGACGCTGATATTCATCCAGAAGCTCCGCATTGATATTTCCCTGACCCAGCATGGTAACGCCATCGCATCCGGCGGCCAGGGAGGCATTTTCCATGGAAGGAACTTCCTGTGTCAAAATCAGCTCTACACCCAGCTTCTGCCCCAGCTCATTGAAATACTGCCTCTCATCTTCTCTCACTTCATACGCAATTATTTTCATAAGCGCCTCCTCTGACTATCCTTTTTCATTTCATCAACTTATTGAATTCTATCAGAGGCTGTGCTATCTTAAATGTAATCAAGATTACAATTGTTTGAATTTCATTCATATTTTATGATTAAAGCGACATAAGGGTATGATACCATGGATTGCTTCGCAAAAACCGCTCTTAAACAGAAAGTCTGGAATTTCGTAATCAAACTTACACCATGCGGCAGTCCGCAGTCCAATTTTGTTACGTTAACTGATTTTACAAATGTAGAAAGGAAATCTTAATGCTATGGAAATCAAATTTACAGACCAGGAAATCAGCCTGTTCGCCCAGGCCGGATATCTGCGCCGCTATTCCCAGAACGAAGTGATTTACATGGAAGGGGACGCCGCCAATACCCTCTGTATTATCCAGAAAGGCCGCGTGCGAGTCATGCTGAGCACCCCGGAAGGGGAAGAACTGACCCTTGAGATTGTTGAAAAAGGCCGCCTGTTCGGGGAATCTTCTTTTCTGAGCAAAAGCCTGCGCCCCACTACTGTCACTGCCGTCACTGACGTAGAGCTGATCTGCTGCACTATCGACGCTCTGATCCCCTTCCTGTGCCGGACGCCGGACGTCCTGGCCAAGGTATTGCAGCACTGCTCCGAGACCATGAACCACCTCTCCTATTCCCTGCATTCCTTCCGCTTCATGGATCGGCGCCAGAAAATTGCCTCCTTTTTGCTGGAGGAAACGGACGAGGACAATCCGGATAAGGATATCTCGTCCGGCTGCCTGCCATACACTCATGAGGAAATCGCCTGGTGCCTGGGGCTGGCCAGACCGACCGTCAGCTCTGTGCTGAAGGAATTTGAAAATAATCATCTGGTACGGTGCGCGTACAGGAAGGTTTATGTTCTTGACAGGAACGGCTTGAGAAACATCGCATTCTGTTCATAATGTTTTCTGAAGCAGCTTTCCGATTCAAATTTGATTCCATATTCACTTCTTTGCAGAGTAAATATAGTATGGAATTTCTTTTGATAACACAAGATATTGCGTGTAGTA
>JAJPYH010000277.1 GCA_021205045.1 Lachnospiraceae bacterium
AAAAACGGACTTAAAGGCTTAACGACCCAATTACTGACTAACACCTTTATTTTATAATATACCTTGCGGCAGGAGCAGAGCGACTGTCTGCAAAAGCCTGCGTCAGCAGGTGAAAATCTGATTACCGAAAGGACAACCTTATCATGAACATTATCGTTACCGGAGGCGCCGGTTTCATCGGCAGCAACTTTGTTTTTCACATGTTAAGCAAATATCCGGACTATCGCATCATCTGTCTGGACTGCCTGACCTATGCCGGCAATCTCTCCACCCTGGCTCCCGTGATGGACAATCCCAATTTCCGCTTTGTGAAGGAAAGCATCACTGACAGAGCCGCCGTCTATCAGCTTTTTGAGGAGGAACACCCGGACATCGTGGTCAATTTTGCCGCGGAGAGCCATGTGGATCGCTCCATCGAAAATCCGGAGGTATTTCTGGACACCAATATCAAGGGCACCGCGGTGCTCATGGACGCCTGCCGCAAATACGGCATCACCCGCTATCATCAGGTTTCCACCGATGAGGTTTACGGCGATCTGCCCTTAGACCGCCCGGATTTATTCTTCACAGAGGAAACTCCCATCCATACCAGCAGCCCTTATTCCGCTTCCAAGGCCAGCGCCGATCTTTTAGTGCTTGCCTATCACAGAACCTACGGTCTGCCCGTGACCATCAGCCGCTGCTCCAACAATTACGGACCCTATCATTTTCCGGAGAAGCTGATCCCGCTGATGATCGCCAACGCTTTAAACGATAAGCCCCTTCCGGTCTACGGCGAAGGTCTGAATGTGCGCGACTGGCTGTATGTGGAGGATCACTGCAAAGCCATCGACCTGATCATTCACAAGGGCCGCGTGGGCGAGATTTACAACATCGGCGGCCACAATGAGATGCGTAACATCGACATTGTCAAATTGATCTGCAAGGAGTTGAATAAACCCGAAAGCCTGATCACCCATGTCACAGACCGCCAGGGGCACGATATGCGCTACGCCATCGACCCCACCAAGATCCACAATGAGCTGGGATGGCTGCCGGAGACCAAATTTGCCGACGGCATCAAGAAGACCATCCAGTGGTACCTGGACAACAGAGAATGGTGGGAGACCATTATTTCCGGGGAATATCAGAATTATTACGAAAAGATGTACGGGAACCGGTAATAGCCTGTGATAACAGTTGAGTATCTTATTACACAGGGTCCGCGAAGCAATTCCGTTAAAACAGCTTATCGAAAGCTGCGTCAGCAGGCTGAAATCCGATCACAGGGTTTGCAAAGCGGTTCCTGTCATATCTGAGGAAGGAAAATACGATGAAATTTTTTGTTACCGGCGTCGGCGGCCAGCTGGGTCACGACGTCATGAATGAGCTGGCAAGGCGCGGCTATGAGGGAATCGGCAGCGATATCGCCCCGGCCTACAGCAGCATCCAGGACGGCACCGCCGTCACCGCCATGCCCTATGTCGCTCTGGATATCACAGACAGGGAAAAGGTATCCGAGGTCATAAAGGCCGCGGCTCCCGATGTGGTGATCCACTGCGCCGCCTGGACCGCCGTGGATCTGGCGGAGGACGAGGACAAGCGTGAAAAGGTGAAGGATATCAACGCCAACGGTCCCCGATATATCGCTGAGGTCTGTAAGGATCTGGACTGCAAGATGATCCAGATCAGCACCGATTATGTCTTTGACGGCCAGGGAACCGCGCCCTGGGAGCCGGATTGTAAGGATTACGCTCCTTTAAGCGTATACGGCTCCACCAAGCTGGGCGGTGAGCTGGCGGTTTCCTCCACTCTGGAAAAATTTTTCATCGTCCGCATTGCCTGGGTTTTCGGCTTAAACGGCAGGAATTTTATCAAGACCATGCTCAGCCTGGGCAAAACTCACGACACCATTCGTGTGGTCAGCGACCAGATCGGCACTCCCACCTACACTCTGGACCTGGCCAGGCTTTTAGTGGATATGGCTGAGACCGAAAAATACGGCTACTACCACGCCACCAACGAAGGCGGCTATATCAGCTGGTATGACTTTACGGTGGAAATCTTCCGTCAGGCATACGAACTGGGGCATGAGGAATACAGCCCCGACCGGGTGAAGGTTCTCCCCGTCACTACCGCGGAATACGGTGTCTCCAAAGCCGCCCGCCCCTTCAACAGCCGGCTGGATAAGAACAAGCTTACCGCCAGCGGTTTTACGCCTCTGCCGGACTGGAGGGACGCGTTGAGCAGATTCCTGAAGGCTTACGAATTCTGATTTTCAGGATTGCGTTATCATTTTCAAGGATAAACATTCATTTTCAACGGCCAAAAAAGCCCCTGCGGCAGATTGTCCGAAAACATGGTGAACGGCACAAAGCCGTGTACTGCCATAGATCCGGGCCGCCTGTCACAGGGGCTCTTCTTTTTTTCTGAAACCTTTTTTCTGAAACACAATGCCGGATCCTGATACCGTCAAAAACGGCTTTGCAGGCGCAGGCATTGCTTATCCTTTATTTTATAATATGTACGGTGTCTCCTGATACACATAATAATTGAGCCAGTTGGAGTACAGTGCATTGCTGTGGGCGCGCCACTGCAGATTGGGCCTTCGCTCACAGTCATTGTTGGGATAATAATTCTCCGGGACTTTGATGCGCAGTCCCTTGGCCTTGTCCCGCATATACTCATTATGCAGCGTATAACGGTCATATTCCGGATGTCCCATGACAAAGATCTGCTTGCCCATGGCGGTCATACACAGAAACACTCCCGCCTTATCGTTCTCCGCCAGCACCGTCAGATCGCTGCAGGCGTGAATATCCGCGGAGGAAACCGTGGTATGCCTGCTGTGAGGTGCCAGGAAAATATCGTCAAATCCCCTTACCAGCGGAATCTTGCGGTTGGAAACCTTATGCTCGAACAGGCCGAAGAGCTTTTCCGGCAGGAGCTTTTTCTCTATGCCGAAATGATAATAAAGAGCCGCCTGCGCGCCCCAGCAGATGTGCAAAGTGCTGGTCACGTGGGTTTTGGTCCACTCCATGATCCTGCGAAGCTCCGGCCAGTAATCCACTTCCTCAAACTCATACTGTTCCACCGGCGCTCCCGTGATGATCATACCGTCGTAGCGATAATCCTTTAGCTGTTCAAAATTCTGATAAAATTTATTCAGATGATTGGCGGAGGTATTCTGTGAAATATGGCTTTCCACCTTCATGAAGGTCACGTTGACCTGCAAAGGAGTGTTGGACAGAGCACGCAGAAGCTGCAGTTCTGTGTCCTCCTTCACCGGCATAAGATTTAAAATACAGATCTCCAGCGGTCGGATCTGCTGGCTGGTGGCTCTGTTTTCATCCATCACGAAAATATTTTCCGTCTCCAATATACTTTTTGCTGGTAAATCATTCTGTGTTCTGATAGGCATGTATGTGTTCCTCTTTGTTTTCTCTTACTTTTCTTAGGAGCTGTCGCAAAATAATATGTACAGATTGTGCTGGATAATACGTAAAGCACAGACTTCAAAAACGTAGGCGTAGCGGGCTACGGCGAGGCTTTTAGAGGCTGTGATTTGCGTATTAGCCAGTGCAAGATGGGCATATTATTTTGCGACAGTTCCTTATATTGGCGTACCATAACGCCTGATGAAATGAAAGTCATCAGTCCGGCTGTTGACGGTACTTTTATTGCAGATATTTCTCCGCGAACTCCTCTTCTGTCATGATGGGGATTCCAAGCTCCACGGCTTTTTTATTCTTGTTGGATGTGGAGGCCGGATTGTTATTGACCAGCACGCCTGTTTTCTGAGAGACGCTGCCGGTCACCTTTCCGCCCACTGCCTCTATGGCCGCCTTGAACTGACTGCGATTCTCATACAGGAAAAGATCACCGGTGATCACCACAGTCAGGCCTTTGAGCCTGTCTGCGTCCGGGGAGGCTTCTTCCTCCTGAAACCGCAGTTCCTTTAACAGCTCCCTCACGTCCGCAAGCTGAGCCTCATCCTCAAAATAACCCGCAAAGGACCGGGCCAGCACCTCTCCCACGCCGTCGATGGACTGAAGCTCCTCTATCGATCCATGGGAAAGGGCCTCAAAATCATTCTGAAAATGATTGCAGATCAGCTTTGCCGTGGCCAGGCCAATGCCCGCAATGCCCAGCCCGTAGATCAGCTTTGCCATGGTGGTGGTCCTGGAATTTTCCACCGCCTGCAGCAGGTTGTCGCAGCTCTTTTCTCCGAAGCCCTCCATGGAAATGATGGTCTCCCGGTGCTGCTCCAGATGATACAGATCCTGAAACTTATGCAGAAAGCCTGCGGCAATGAATTTTTCCAGAGTAGCCTCGCTTAAGCCGTCGATGTTCATGGCGTCCCTGCTGACAAATAAGGTAAAAGCCTTGATCTTTTTGGCAGGGCACCGGGGATTGGTACAGTAAAGGAACTGTCCTTCCTTCACGCTTCTGATCTCGGTGTCTTCTCCGCATACCGGGCATTTTGCAGGAATCTCCAGATTGTCGGAGCAGGTCAGGTTCTCCGCGATCTGCGGGATAATCATGTTGGCCTTATAGACCCGGATGGTGTCCCCCAGACCCAGCTTTAGCTCCCTGACAATACTGACATTATGAACACTGGCCCGGCTGACCGTGGTGCCCTCCAGCTCCACCGGCTCAAAAACAGCCACAGGGTTAATCAGTCCGGTCCTGCTGGCGGACCACTCTACCTTAGTGAGGGTGGTATCCCGCTCCTCATCGGTCCACTTAAAGGCCATGGAATCTCTGGGGAACTTGCTGGTCCTGCCCAGGCTCTCTCCGTAGGCAATATCATTGTAGCAAAGCACCAGGCCATCGCTGGGCACATCAAAGTGCTCGATTTTCTGAGAAAAATACTGTACCGCCTCCGGTATGGTCTCCATGGAAACCCTCCGGTATTCCACCGTCTCAAAGCCCTGAGAGGTAAGAAATTCCATCTGCTCCTGTCTGGTGATAAACTCTCTTCCCTCACACTGCACCAGGGTAAAGGCGATCAGCCGCACATGTCTTTGCACGGTGACTGCGCTGTTTAACTGGCGAACCGAACCGGAGCACAGATTTCTGGGATTTTTGTATTTCAGGCTTTCCTCCGCGATCTCGTCATTGATGGCCTGAAAATCACTGTAGGTGATCACAGCCTCTCCCCGCAGAATCAGCCGTTCCTCATAAGGGATACGCATGGGAAGGTTGATAAAGGTCCTGGCATTATCCGTGATCACCTCACCAATCTCCCCGTTTCCCCGGGTTACCGCTTTCAAAAGCCGTCCGTTCTCATAGGTTAATACAATTGTCAGTCCGTCCAGTTTCCAGCTGAGAAGCCCCTCTTTATCCGCCAGGAAACTCTGCAGCTGAGAGACCTCCTTGGTCTTGCTCAAAGACAGCATGGGACACTCATGGGCTTCCTTCGGCAGCTCCTCCACCGCGCTGTAGCCCACAGTCTGCGTGGGACTGCCCGCCATAACGATGCCGGTCTTTTGCTCCAGCTCCACCAGCTCGTCATACAGCCTGTCATACTCCAGATTGGACATGATCTCTGTGTCCTGGGCGTAATAGGCCTGGCCTGCTTCCTTCAGGATCCGGTGAAGCTCCAGCATTCTCTCTCTGTCTGTCATCTTTCCCCCATTGCTTTCACAAGCTGCCCATCATGGGCTTTCTGTCTATTCCGGTGTTAAGGTCCCGGTTCTGACCGCTCTTATTTGTCTTCGATACTTTCTCTTGGATATTTTTCTCTTCGATGCGGGCAGGAAAAAGCCCGATCCTGTATGCCGCAAAAGCGGTCATTTTCTCTTCCTGCTCCCATCATAAGACCGCGGGGAGGCTGCCAGATCATAGAGAGCCGCCCTCTCTTCTCCCACAATCTCACGATATTGTCCGGGCTTTAAATCCCTCAGTAAAATATTGGCGACGCGGATTCTCTTAATCTTCTTCACCTGAAAGCCCAGGGCGGCGCACATACGGCGAATCTGCCGGTTCAGCCCCTGGGTTAAAGTTTGAAACAGTTAGATAGTAGTGGTTAGACGAAAAATAGCGTACAGCAA
>JAJPYH010000088.1 GCA_021205045.1 Lachnospiraceae bacterium
GGAGTCCCCTGTTATCATGCCTTTTCCTCCCCTTCCCCACCCCGTGAAAAGTAACAAAATATTTGCCATTCTCGATAAAGCTCTCTCTGTCTTTCCAATCATAACATAAAACTATGCCGGTTTCCTCATTTTTCGTGATGAATATCAAAATAATCCGCAGCCAGCCAGATGCAGTCATACCTGCCATATATGCCTGCGCATCCCATGATCAGCTCTCCCTGTAACTGTGCAGGCTCATCCCATCATCGGCCCTTCCTGTACCTGCGGAGACTCATCCCATAATACTTCCCAAACTCCGCCGTGAAATGCTCCAGCGATGAATACCCTAAGGCCCCCGCAATCTGCGTGATGCTCTGGTCCGTATTTTTCAAAAGCACAGCGGCGGCGTTCATCCTGGCGTCCACCTTTTTCTGAATGAATGATTTTCCGTAAAATTTCTGCAGTAGACGCTGGGTCTGTCTCTCGGACAGATTCAGCCGGTCTGCCAGCTCCTTTAACGACGGGTGCTGATATTCATAGAGAAAATATTCCTCTATGAGAAGAGATCTTCCCTCATCCTGACTGCGGGTCTGACCGCTCCATTCCGTCTTCCCGCTGCTTTCATAATTTCGTATCATGCAGATGATAATCTGGGACAGCAAAAGCTCCGCCTGCTTTCTGTAGCCCACGGGCCGCGTTTTCAGCTCGTCGAACAGCTCCGTCATCAGCCGTTTCATTCCCTGCCTGTCCTGCCCCAGCCAGAAGGAAGTGCCAAGGAACGCCAAAAGAAGCGCGGACTCCTCCACGCTTCCGGACTGGTTGGAGCGCTGCCTCAGATAAACACAGTATTCCTCCATGGGATTTTCCCTGGCGGGGGTCTGCTCGTGCTCCACATGAGGACCGGTTACAAATAAAGTATTCGGCGTGATCTCATAGACCCTGCCCTCCGCAGTCAGTTTTCCATAGCCCTCTGAAATATAGTGAAGCTCATAGCAGCCCTCGCCATGACTGTGCATGGGAATGACGCGCTCAAATCGCTCAAGGACCATGCTCAGCGCGTCAAAGCAGACCCCCTCAAACTGAAAATGAATATCCAGGTCAGAATATCTGATCTGCATGACAATCTTCATTCTCCTTCACAATTTCTTCCAGGGTGATGCGGTCTCTCCTGAATGCTGCCGCTCACACTTCGGAGATTCAAGCTCCTCGCGATCCTTCCGCTCACATTTTGATAATGCCGCCATTCATGTCCCACAGATCCTCCCAGTTTCCGGCTCCCGGTCAGAGAAAGACCTGCCCCTTCACCAGTCGGCAATTTTGATCTGCCCGCCGCAGCCTGTCCATTTCTTCCCGGGTCAGGGGATCCCCTGTCACACATTCCAGATTGCTGACATACTGTTCCTCCCTGACGGAAAAGGGAATGGGAACCTGACCTCTCTGCACCGCCCATTTCAGGCACACCAGTCCCGGAATGTATCCCTCCGGTCCCTTTCCCACATGCTCCCGGTAAATGCAGCGAATATCGCTGCCGCAGATTGTGGTGGCCTTTGTCTGAATCAACACCTGCCCATAGCCAGGCTTTGGAATTTCAAATTCCTTCAGCTCCACGCTGCTGTTTCCCGGCAGGGTGGCGCCCCTCATCCTCATCTTCACCATGTCGTTTTCCTCCTGTTTCCGGCAGCCGCAGACTTTTGCCGCGCGCATTTTTATCTGCGGTGCAGTCTCCGTTTTTTCGTTCTCTGCCTCAAAAGCCTTTTCATCTGTATCATACAATGCGGCGGCTTTCTTTATTAGAGGAAGATTCGACAGGTTTTATCTGATAATGTCGTGTCAGCGAAGATTTCTGTGTTTTGGAAGAGTCTGATAAGGATCATATATAATACTGCGCCTGGGCCTCCCACAGCTCCCTGTACAGCCCCTCCTGCGCCACCAGCTCCTCATGGTCGCCTCTCTGCACCACGTTTCCCCCGTCAAAGACCAGAATATCCTGACAGAAGCGGCAGCTGGCCAGCCGGTGAGAAATATAAAAGGCCGTCTTTCTTCCCACCATTTTGTCAAAGCCCGCGTACACCTGGCACTCGCTCACCGGATCCAGGGCGGCGGTGGGCTCATCCATGATCACAAAGGCTCCTGCCTTATAAATGGCTCTGGCAATGGCCATCTTCTGCCGCTCCCCGCCGGACAGATTGACCCCGGACTCGTCAAATTCCTTCCCCACAAAGGTGTCCAGCCCCTGGGGCAGCTCCTCAAAGTGCTCCTTCAGCCCGGCCCGCGTCAGGGCGTCCCACGCCAGCTTCTCGTCCACATCTTCGCCAGCCGCGATATTTTCCCCGGCCTTTAAGGAAAAAATCCGATAGTCCTGGAACACCACGGAAAACAGCCGTACGTAATCCTCATAATCATATTTCCGAATGTCGATTCCGTTCAGTTTGATGGTTCCCTCCGTCACATCGTACAGGCGGCACAGCAGCTTGATAAAGGTGGTCTTGCCGGAGCCGTTTGGCCCCACGATGGCGCACCGCTCCCCGATATCCAGACTTAAATTCAGGTCCCGCAGCACATAGGTCTCACTGCCCGGATATTTGAAAGAGACATGGTCAAATTCCACCAGGAACCGGTCGTCCCGGCGCTTTTCCACCGGAATGGTGCCATGATAGAGGGGATGCTCCACAGTCACATAGTCCAGATATTCCCGGCCAAAGAGGGCCGCGTTCCTTAAATTGCCCACGCCCGCCATCATTGTAGCAATATCCTTTACACACTGCAGAATACTGCCCGCGTATCTCACCACGCTTCCCACGGAAATCAGACCCATGTAGGCGCAGAGGGCGGCATACAGATAAACACCGCCGATGCCCAGCGAGGATAACATCTCTCTTTTCCCCGCCTGCTCCGCGTTGGCGCTGCAGATGTTGCTCCAATGTCCTGCGATCTCTTCCTCCCTGTCGCAGGCTCCCTCTTCCACCAGCTTCTCCTGCCCGAAAATCCGCAGATCCTTTCCGCTCTCTGCGCCGAACAGAATGGCGTGGCGATAATAGTTGCTCTTTCTGCACAGGCGGCTGATGATGTCTTCCTCCTCCTTCTCAGTCCGATTGAGCTTCAGAAGCCAGACATACATTTTCCGGATATAAACCGCCACCACGACCGCGATACCCAGAGACAAAAGCCAGAATTCCCATGCCCTCGTTTTTCCTGCCGTAAAAAACATGGGAACCAGAACGCATACCGCGGCAATCGTCCCGAACAGGCCCTGCAACACATTATCCAGGGGCCAGATCAGCATCCAGTATATGCCGCCCCAATGGGTTGTGATCTGCTCCTGCCTGCGCTTCTTTTCCTGAAAGGCGGCGCTCTCCAACAGCTCGTAATCCATGAACATGCTGGCCTCGTTCATATCCAGATTCTGCCGCTCCATGACATTTTCAATCCTGGCGTTGAATTGCTGCCGCATGAAACTGGAAATCATATTCGCTGCAAAAATCACGGCCAGCCAGAAAATCAGTGTCTTTAACAGCTCCTCCACCACCGCGCCTCTCACCAGCAAATCCACCAAGACACCGGACATCATCGCCGGCAGATAAGACTTTGTGCCGTCAAAAAACGTGGCCAGCACACAGTACACAATGGTGGAGCGATTGTGCTTTGCATACAGAGAAAATAATTTCCGCAATACCACCAGATCAGATTCTTTTTTCATAAGTTTCATCCCCCATCATCCTGCGGCGCTCCTCTTCCCTCGCCTGCTCCCGATAATATCTGCTCTGCATCTCAAACAGCTCCGCGTACCTGCCGCCCGCTTCCATCAGGCTCTCATGGGTTCCCTCCTCCGCAATCTGCCCGTTTTCCAGCAGAATAATCCGATCACAGAACCTCGTGCTGGACAGGCGATGGGAAATAAACACCGAAGTTTTTCCCTCCCCCAGCTCGCCGTATCTTAAATAAATCTCTTTTTCGGCGATGGGGTCCAAAGCCGCCGTGGGCTCGTCCAGAATCAACAGCTTCGCATCCTTATACAGTGCCCGCGCCAGCAAAAGCCGCTGCTTTTCCCCACCGGAAAAATCCACCGCGTCATCATACACTTCCTTCACCAGAAGGCTCTTCTCCTTTTGGGAAAGCTTTGACAGAACCCTCCTGAAATCTGATTCAGAAAGCGCCCGCTCCATCCGCTCTTTCTCCGGATGATGGGTGGAAGCAATATTTTCCTCCACCGTTCCCGGCAGGATGGTATAGTCCTGGAAAAGCACAGACAGCAGACTGTAATACTGCCTCCTCTCGATTTTTTCCAGAGGAAGGCCATTGACCAGAATTTCTCCCTCTGTGGGCTGATAAAAGCCGCACAGCAGCTTGACCAGCGTGGTTTTGCCCGCGCCGTTTAAGCCGATCAACGCCAGCTTTTCTCCCGATTTTATGGTCAGGTTGATATGGAAAATCACCGGCTTTTCCTGCCCCGGATAGGTGAAGCTTACGTCTCTTAATTCCAACATCAATCCGCTTTTTAATCCTTGCTCAGCTTTCTCCGGCGACTGTCCAGCGTTCAATTTCCGTTCCGCTTCCTCCAGCCACTGTACAGCGTACTAATTCACTTCCGCGTCCTCCGCCCTCTGACGACCGTCCAATTCCCCCTACGCGTCCTCCGGCGACAATTCCCCCTTCATCCATCTCTCTACCTCCTCCGGCGGCAGAGTTTCCCCCTCATTTCTGTGCTCCTTCGCCTCAAAAAATTCCCGCATACTGCTCAGAACATTGCTGCAGACCCCCAGAAACAACGCCTGCCCGCTTCCGTATGTAAAATAAAAGCTGAAACTGTTCAAAAGGCCAAAATACAGCACAAATTCCGAAAGCGATATCTCTCCCGCACCCGCGAGCACCAGCAAATATCCGTAAATCAGGCCGTTTCTCACCAGATCCGCCAGGTTCTGCCCCATTCCCGCCACGGTATACCAGTTATGAACCTTCACATATTCCCGGTTCATCTGATTCAGGCTGTCCTCATATTTTTTCAAAAGCCAGTCTCCCATGTGATACATTCGAATATCCTTGCCGCCGGCCGGTTCCATGGAGGTTTCCGTCAGATAAGAAAGCCGTTTGGAGATCGCCTCCTGAACCGGATAGGACTGAGAATGCTTTCCTCTGGCAAATTTCAGAAGCCCCATGGATATCACACTGGAAACCAGAGCAAGAAGCGGAATCCACCACCTGACCCGGGCCAGTAGCACTCCGTAAAAGAGCAGCGGCATAGCACAATAAAACACATCCGGCAGAATCTCAATCAGACTGGTCAGTCCTCTCCCATGAAAGATTGCCGTATAGGCGGCGTTGGCGTTGGTCTGGAATTTCTCACTCTCCAGAATGTCGTAATCCACCCGCATCTTTTTTTGCACAAAGGGCCGGGCATAATGGGTCCGGTAAGTACTATTTCCCAGGCTCACCAGATTGGCAGCCACATAGCACGTGGTATTCCCAATCATCATCACAAGCACCAGCAGCAGAATCCTCAAAAGCGCCGTCTCCATCCGCCACCCCTGCGTCAACCCCTCCACAATCACCGAAGGCAGAAGATTGCCCGCGAAATTGCCGATAAACGCGGCGATAGGCAAGAGAATAATCAGGCAGAAAATTCCCCGCTCCCAACGGAACAAATTTATCAGATGAGACAGCATATTGTCCCAGAAACTGTATTTCCCGTGCTTCTTTTTTTTCAAGCATCGGGCCGTTATCATAAAACATCCCATCTCCCCCTTCTTTTATCAAAACGGACATGTCCGCTTCTACGGACAAGCCCACTGCTGTGCAGGTCAGTGCTTCACCAGGTACAACAACATTTAAAACTTCCTGGTCAACCGCTGCTGTACAGGTCAGTGCTTCACACTTGCCGCCTGCACACAGAATCCCTTCTGATTAACTATGGAAAACACCTTTAAAATAAAAATGTTCATGCCGACATCAGGAACCTGATTTTCTTTGTCTGCATGAACATCATACCATACTATTACATCGAATAATAATTAACTGGCTATACCTTCATTTGATTTTATGCCAG
>JAJPYH010000236.1 GCA_021205045.1 Lachnospiraceae bacterium
GTATAGCACAAAAGCCATTATTTGGCCAGTTATTTATTTTATGTTATACTAGGAAAAGCCCTCGTCCACTGTCGCTCCCTCCACAGGGATTTTGTCCACCGCGATGGAGTCCTTTCCATGCCGGTCGATGATGGATGTAAAATCGTATTTCATATTCCTTTCCTCTTTCAGATAATAGCTGTCGGGATCATCCGCTGTTTTATAACGGGCGACATAAAGTTATGGTGTTAGTCCGGATTTGGGTCGGTGGCCTAATATCTGGCTTTCAGAAATACCAGTATAGTATGCCCTGAATATAGAACTTTGGCCAAAACGACCCGTTTACGGACTAACACCAAAGTTATTTACTATATCACAGCGGTATCCGGGCAATAACCGCCGCAGGTCGATCCGTAACGGTACTTCATATTGTATAGGCAAACCCGAAATTATTCAAGTACGTACAGCCAGATTCTTTTCTTTAAATTCTGCATAATAATCAACAGCTTTCGGTCATTTACGGCCGCGCCGGTCATTGGCTCTGTTGGAAGCCGCTTTCTGTGCGATCATGAGCATTATGTTACGGACGAACGACAGAGGGCAGGATTTATACCGCTTCCTGCGCGATCATGGGCATCATCTTTATAGTGAACGGCAAAGGATTTTTGCCATTAGCTATAAAAAAGCGTTGTCATATCTTTCAGATCCATGATACACTATGTGAAGTAACAATGATCCGCAATGCAAAGGAGAAACGAATCTATGAACCTGTTTGACATCGTAGGCCCTGTGATGGTCGGCCCCTCCAGCTCCCACACTGCCGGAGCCGCCAAAATCGGCAACGTAGCCCGCAGACTTCTTGGGGAAGAGGTGGCGGAGGCGACCATTCTTTTTCACGGCTCCTTTCTGGCCACAGGCAAGGGGCACGGCACCGACAAGGCCCTGCTGGCTGGGCTGATGGGGCTTGCCGTGGACGACCCGCTGATCCCCTACAGCTTCGAAATTGCCGAACAGAAGGGCCTGAACTATCGTTTTGACGGAATAGATCTGGGAGACGTCCATCCCAATTCCGTCAAGCTTCTTTTGACCGGCGTCAATGGCAAAAAGCTGGAGGTGGTGGCTGCCTCCATCGGCGGCGGACGCATCCAGGTCAACGAGGTGGATGGGCTCTCCAACAGCTTCAGCGGCGACTATCCCACCCTGATCATCCAAAATCAGGATCAGCCCGGCCTGGTGGCGGAGATCACCTGCGTGCTGGCCGGTTTTCAGATCAATATTGCCACCATGCAGCTCTACCGTTCCAGCCGGGGCGGATTCGCGGTGACGGTCATTGAGTGCGACGATGAGGTGCCGGAGGATGTGGTGGCGGAGCTGGCCCATGAGACAGGAATCGTCAAGGTTACTTATCTGAGTATGAACGGCTGATCATCCAAACACGCTCTATCTATCAATGAGGTTAATTATGTACAAATCAATAAAAGAAATCATGGACACCTGCGAAAACGAAGGCATCCCCTTCTGGGAATGCGTCAGAAGGGAAGACTGCGCCGAGCAGGCCATCTCCCCGGAAGAAAATTTCAATAAAATGAAAAAAATGTACCTGGCCATGCGCGCTGCGGATCAGTCCTACGACCCCGGCCTGCTGTCCCAGAGCGGCATGTCCGGCACAGACGGCGCCAGAATTGCCGCCGCCAGACAGGAAGGAAGGCTTCTGTGCGGGGACTTCATCGGCCGCGTCATGGAGCGGGCGGTCAAAATGGGCGAATCCAACGCCTGCATGAAACGCATTGTGGCGGCTCCCACCGCCGGTTCCTGCGGCGTACTGCCCGCGGTGCTTCTGTCCCTCCAGGAGCGGAAGGGCTATGACGATGACCAAATGACAGAGGCCTTATACGTGGCCGCCGGCATCGGCGGTGTCATCGCCTCCCGTGCCTTCCTGGCCGGCGCCTCCGGGGGCTGTCAGGCGGAGATCGGCTCCGCCTCTTCCATGGCGGCGGGCGCCGTGGCTTATCTCAACGGCGGCGACATCTCCGCCATCGCCAATGCCGCCGCTCTTGCCATGAAAAACCTGCTGGGCCTGGCCTGCGACCCGGTGGCCGGTCTGGTGGAGGTACCCTGTGTGAAACGCAATGTCATCGGCGCGGTCAACGCCCTGACCAGCGCTGACTTAGCCTGTGCCGGTGTGGAGAGCCGGATCCCTGTGGACGAAGTTTTTGACGCCATGCGCTCCATCGGCCGCTCCCTTCCGGAGAACATCCGGGAAACCGGACTGGGAGGACTGGCCGGGGCGCCCACGGGTGTAAGCCTCAGAGAGAGACTCCAACAGCTGTAGTACACAATATCAGGGAGCGGCAAAAGCCCTTGCCGCTCCCTGAATTTTCTCCAGTATTTCCTCCAGCATCTCATCCGTCACCTTCACCACAGAGGCGATCTCTTCCCTGGTCAGATCATCGTAATGAATCCCCGCAGCCACCGTCACCGGCAAAAACCCCTTCCCTGCAATCGCCTTCGCCCATCTGGCTGACACAACTCCATCCTTATGGGTTGGAAACTGCGTGGTCGTCAGATTTCCCTCCGGATCCGCAATGCTGACCGCGCCGATATGGGGCAGACAGCCACCGTAGATATTGACCTCCACTCCCACCGGAAGGACGAGCACCTTCGCCGTCAATGGTTCATTCATCAACACTCGATCTGCCTGAAACTCTCTGACCCTGACCAATCCTTTTTCCACCGTCACAATGTCGCCTGCCCTTCTCTTTCATATCTCTTTCTCCGGACGGCTATTTCTCAACCATTCCCGTCCAGACGCCGCCATGCACTGTCCCATCCATTCCCGTCCAGACGCCGCCATGCGCTACGCCTCATTCATCCCCGTCCAGACATCGCTCTGGTCTCCCAGCCCGAACTGACTCAAAATCCTCCCAACCGTCTGCCTTGTCATATCCTCCACAGTCTGCGGATGATCATAGTAGGTCTGCATGGGCGGCAAAATCACCGCTCCCAGCTGGCTGGCCTCATAGAGATTTCGCAGATGCAGGGTGGAAAGGGGCGCTTCCCTGGGCACCAGCACCAGCTTTCTTTGCTCCTTCATACACACATCCGCGGCCCGCAGCAGCAGATTGTCACTGTAGCCGGACACAATGCCCGCCACTGTCTTCATACTGCAGGGCACCACTGCCATGCCAAGGGTGTGAAAGGAGCCGCTGGCAATGGCGGCACCGATATTGTCATTTTCATGATAAACAGCGGCAAGCACCCTGATATCCTCCAGCGTCAGACCCGTTTCCTGGCGAAGAGTCATCTCGCCGCCCCTTGTCACCACCAAATGAGTCTCCACCTGGGGATGAAAGGCACGAAGCTGCCGGAGCAATTCTACAGTAAGCGGCGCACCGGAGGCGCCGCTCATACCGATAATCAATCGTTTAGCCATCTGTCAACTCTCCTGATCCTCACTGATTGCCCTTCTGGCCATCTCCCCATTTCCAGTCAGGCTTCTCCTTCTATCACATTTCACCCCTGCAGCCACTTCTGGGGATCTACCTCCAGAAACGGCGCCCGGTGGAAATTCTCCTTCAGCTCAAAGGGCACCGTGCAGTCAAAGATCGTCTTGCAGGAAATCCCCACATCCCGGATGGAACCGGTGTAGGCCGGGTTGGAGCTGGGATCCAGCGGATGACACCTGACGCCGGGAATGGTCACAATGTCCGCGTCCCCCTGAAACCGGGTATTCATGGCCCAGAACACATCATTGGTATCAAAAATATCCACGTCCTCATCCACCAGAATCACATGCTTTAACTCTGGGAAGGCTGAGAAGGCTAAAAGAGCCGCCTGCCGCTGCTTGCCCTCATCAGTGTGTACCGTCTTTCTGCACTGCAGGATCGCCATGTACTTGCCGCCTCCGGAACGGTGAGCGTAGCAGTTGACCACCTTGCCCGGCAGGGCCTTGTCAATCATGCCCAGGATGCTGGCTTCGGTAGGAATGCCCGCCATATTCACATGCTCCTCGCTGGGGCCGATGCAGGTCTGCATGATGGGATTCACCCGATGGGTCACAGCCTTCACCCTGATCAGCCAGCACTCATTGCTGGCATGGCCGTTGTATCCAGGGAATTCCGGCATGGCAAAACCGGTATGACTGTTCTGATCCTCCACCACCTTTACCCCAGGAATGATCTCTCCCTCGATCACATACTCCGCGTTGGCAATGGCGTTTTCTTTGATGGTTACACATGGGCAAAGTTTCACCGGCTTCTGACGCAGGGCTCCCGCAATGGAAAGCTCATTGAAGCCCAGAGGCGTTGTGGGCGGCTCAAAGCAGGAAGTCACCTCGATAGCCGGATCCACCCCGATGGAAACCGAGATGGGCAGGGGCTGCCCCAGCTCGGTGGCCCGCTCCGCCATGGCTCCGATGTGACGGGAACCGGGCTGCAGGAAAATAGAAAGCTCGTCCTTGCCCTGAATGCACATCCGATGGATCGTCACATCCGAAAGCCCGGTATCCGGATGGGTTGCGTAGCACATGCCCAGCGTAATATAGGGGCCCGCATCCACCGGCGTGTTGGTGGGCGCCGGCACCAGCTTGTACAGGTCAAAGTCCGGATCTGTGGCCAGATGTACCACCTCCTGGCAGGGCGCCTTGCCCTCCACCACCACAGGCTCTATGGGATGGGCGGCGCAGGACTGTACCAGATGCCCCAGCTCCTCTTTTTTGCAGCCAAATAAATTCGCAACTCTTGCCCGGCTGGCCAACACCCCGATAGCCACGCTGGCTCCCGGATGTCCCTTCACGTTGTGAAAAATCATGGCCGGACCATCCACCTGCGTAGGACGCATCACTGTGCCGCCCGCACCCACATATCGGTAAACGCCGGAAAGCTCCGCCTCCGGATCCACCTCCACATTTGTCTCCACCAATTGCCCCGGCTCAGAGCGCAGCACCTCCAGCGCTGTGCGCAAATCCAGGATCTCTGTTCTGTGATTCATTTGCCATACCCTCTTTTCATTTTTCTTTCAATAAGACTGCCGTCAGCCTTTCTCCTTTTTCTTCAATTAAAATGATCGTCAGTCTTTTTTTCTTCAATAAAACACCCCTCAGTCTTCCCTTTTTTTCTTCAATAAATAGGAGACCAGAAGCTCCACAAACACGTCAAACAAAATCGGTGACACTGAGCTGTTCTCCGGATCCGGCTGCACATAGGGCAGCAGCACAGTTTTATCCACCCGTTCCCTGTATTCATGATTGGCATTGGCCGTCACCAGCATAATCTTCCCGACGGCACGGCAGGCGTCCCGCATGATATGAGATCCGCCGCTGACGGAGAAAATAATCAGGAGATCATTTTCATTCATATAATCCGCCGTCTCTGTCAGATAATCCAGCGGTACCGCCTGAATGGCGCGATAGCTCTTCAGCATCAGATTGTCAAACAGCTGCGCCGGATGATAGCTCTTGCCCTTTCCGGAAAGGAACACTCTGTCAAACCGAAGAATATACTCGGCCACTTCCTTCATATAATCATCCGTCAGCACAGTTTCGCTCTCTCTCAGATCCGCGTATAATGTATTAAAATAATAAAGATGACTGGAGTCTTCCGCCTCCTGCTCTCCCTGCTGCGCCAGCCAGGCCACAATGTCCGTGCGAAAATCCTGATATCTGTTATAGCCCAGACTCTTCACAAATCTGGACAGGGCCGGCTGAGACACTCCGCATTTCTCCGCCAGCAGACTGGTGGTCATATGAATGATCCCGGAAGGATTCCTGCGAATCGTTTCATAAATCAACAGATCATTCTGTGTAAAGCTGTCCTTGTGCATATCCATCTTCTGTAATGGATTCATGAGTTTCCTCCTTCACCGCAATCTCTTTTTTCTTTCATTCCTTTCCAATGGAGTTTCTTTCAAAAGGAAGCCTGTATTCGTACTCAGGATATAACCGGTATGAAAAAAAATCAAGGAATTTCCCCTAAATTTTTGAATATTTCATTCTTTTTATGAGTATTAAAT
>JAJPYH010000057.1 GCA_021205045.1 Lachnospiraceae bacterium
TGTTAAAGAAAGGTCTTCCGCGCCTGCTCCTGCGAAAACACCTTCAGAAGCTTTTCTTCACTTTTCTCCGGCGTGAAGCACTTTTTATTATTGTAATAATGATTTGCTATCTTCCAGAATTTTTCCGGATAAGAAAAACGATAGATCAGAGAGATTTTTTCATCCAGAGGCAGCCTTCTTTCCCTCTCATAGATGACAAGCATCTCCTGTCCCAGCCGTTCATCCCAGTTATTTTTCTCCAGAAATTTACGCATAAACTGATAGAGATCTCTGCAGGGGACATCAGCCGTATACTTTTCCAGGTGCAGGATCATCGTTCTGTCTGCGCCAAACCACACATTATGGTACTGGTAATCTCCATGGCTGAACCACATTTTCCTCTCTTCCGCGAAAATTTTTTCGTAGGGCAGCCATTCCTCCTCCACTTTCAATGCCTGCTCCAAAAAACAGCCATACTGATTATACAGTATCCTCTCAAACTCATTTTTCTGCTTTTTCTCTTTCAGATAGCGGCGGATTTTTCTCAGCTCCCTGTTTCTTTTCTGAAATTCCGCATCCAGGCTGTAAAGAGGAATCCTGTCATACGCATCATACTGCATTCCTCTGTGCATTCTCGCCAGCAGGCGGACTGCCTGTCCCCATTCCCTGCTGTCCCTGATATTGCACTCTCTCCCTTCACAAAATGTCTGCAGCATATATAATGTGTCATCTATATCTCTGACCGCCAGATTTCCCTCCCCGGTGCTGATGATCTGCTGGACATTTAACCCGGTGGTCTGTACAATATGATCTGTCAGATCCTTCAAAAGCTTCAGATGTTCCTCCCCCATCCGACGCTCTTTCAGAGAGAAAACTCCCTCCTTACTGTAAACAATCCACTGGCCTCTCCCCTTTTTGACATCATCCACCGTCAGCTCATACTGGTTCAAAATGTTTGCGGCCTGCTCTGTCATTTCTGTCCCCTCCCATCATAGCTTTATCTAAGTCTATGAATGGTTGAGGAAATTTAGAAGAAGAATATTTGTGGTCTTTTCCCTCTACAAATACCCCCACTCTCTCAGCTTTCCAGCCAGAACATCTCTGTCATTCAATTCCGGATGGCTCAGCACCTCGTCCAGCAGCTTTTCCAAAGCCTCTCCAAGCTTCATACCAGGCTTCATTCCCGCTTCAATCAGGTCACGCCCCTTTACCGCCAGTCCCTTTAAGTCAATACAATAGCCCTCCTCCAGTGCTTCCTCATAATACTGCCTCAGCCGGCTGTGATTCTCCCGCTTTTCCTCCAGTTTATAGTCGCTCTGAGCCGCCACATCAGCCTCCTTCAATATCATCAGCTTCGGGTACAGCTCCACGCCTACATCATGCATCAGATATCTGGCAAACTCCGGCGTGATATTTACATTATTACCCATGTCGTGGTAAAGAACCAGACAGCACACCTGCCGGATCGTGTCATTGTCAAACTTCATCCGGCGCATAATCCGTTCTGTCATATCGGTTCCCACCTGCGCATGACCCGCAAAATGATCTATATGATCCTCCCCTGTCCATCTGCAGGGCGGCTTACCGATATCATGGAACAGTGCCGCCAGCCGGAGAACCTTGTCCTCACAAACTCCCTGTACCACATGAATCGTATGAATTCCCACCGTATAGCAATGATGAGGGTTATTCTGCTCTGTCTCCATCATGGCATCAAACTCCGGCAAAAACTGCGCCGTCAGTCCCAGCTCATACATCTGTTCCAGGTACTCCGGGTGCGGGGAGAGAAGGAGCTTGATAAATTCCGTCTGAATTCGTTCCATGCTGACCTTTTTTAAATTAGGTGCCAGACTCTTCATGGCATCACGTGTAAAAGGATGTATCTGATATCCCAGCTGTGCTGAAAACCGAATGGCTCTGAGAATACGCAGAGCGTCCTCTCCAAACCGATCCTTCGCGTTCCCCACACAACGGATGAAGCCCTGCTCCAGATCCCGCTGACCTCCAAACAGATCCACCAGTCCACTGCTGTCATTATAAGCCATGGCATTAATGGTAAAATCTCGGCGCTTTAAGTCCTCCTCAAGGCTCGACACAAACCTGACGCTCTCCGGATGGCGTCCGTCCAGATATTCTCCATCGACACGATAGGTCGTTACCTCATATCCGGTTCGATGCATCATGACCGTCACCGTTCCATGCTTAATTCCCGTGTCAATCGTTCGGTGAAACAGTGCTTTCACCTGATAAGGCGCCGCCGATGTGGCAATATCCCAGTCCTTCGGTTCCCGCCCCAGAATAGAATCCCGGACACAGCCTCCCACTGCATAGGCCTCAAACCCTGCCTGCGTGATTACTTTAATTATGAACTTTACATCTTCCGGGAGAGAAATTTTCAACATATTCGTACCTGCTAAATTTATTCACCACCGTTTTCCCCCGATAGGGCAGCATCCTTCGACACTCCTGCTCTCACAGCGCCAGGATGGCATCGATTGACACTCAGGCGGCAGTCTTTATGTTCAGCATTCTAACACAATCCCCGGAAAATGTAAAACCCCCCGGCACAAAATAACCCGCCTTTCTGCTGATCTGTTTTCCTGACAGCCCAGGTCTGAAGCCCTCGGCGCAGACTGTCAGCGGAATATATAATCACAGCCCGCAAAACTCACCTTATCCCCTCTGTTCAGAATATAAGGCACCCGCGGCGAAAGCCTGCTCTCATTGACCCAGGTCCCATTTGTAGAATTCAAATCCTCCAGTACAGAATTTCCCTGCTGATCCCGACTGAGCGATGCGTGAATCCGACTCACTCCCGGAGAATTCAGACATACCTGCACCAGATCCGCCTGAGAGCCCACAAGCTGATGCCCCATGACCTCTATGTATTCCGGTTTCCTGCCATAAACAGAATACAGCTTTGGAAACACCTGCTCCATGGTAATAATCTGCGTTCCCTCCTCCATCGACTCTCCTGTCTGCAGAAGAGTCCGGAATTCTTCCCTGTATTCCTGCGCGATTTTCTCCTGATGCTCTTCCTCTCTGACCCTGTCTGCCGCTGCCTCTTTTTGTCTATACCACAACTGCCTGCCAATCATAACCGGGCAGATCACAGCAATCGCAATCTGAAAGAACAGCACGGCGATATTGTCTGACGCTATCACAAAAACCGAGCAGGCATCTATTGCTAAAAGCAAAAGCAGTTCTATCAGCAGGCCCTTTTTATATTTTTCATGAGCAGAAGATGCGTCCTGTTCAGAGCTGCTGTTTTCCGGTTTTTCCCCTCGCTTCTCTTCAGACTTTTCGGGTTTATTCTTTTTCTTTTTGATTTCCCCGCGTCCTGCCTTTGAACCCTGCCGGTTTTCAGCCTCGGGGGGCTCCCTTCCAGGAATTGCCTGCGCACTCCCCGTCCTTCCCTTTTTGTCTGTGCTTTTCACATTTCCCGATTTTCGTCTGTCTCTTCCTGGTGTATCTTCCGACAGTGCCGCCTCCATATTCTCTTTCATGTCACCAACTTCAGATCTCCCGATGGCGTCAAGCACTGCCTGCGCCAGCCCTCTTAAATTAATGGTCTCCTGATTGTCCATCAGGAACTCATAGAAATGGTAAATGGCTTCCATCAGAGCGTCATCATCATAGTCCAGGCGTTCCACCAACATCTCCGCAAGCTGCACCAGATCCTGCTGCCATTGATCCCCCTGCCCGGAGAAATTATACAGGAAGCGAAAATTATTCTTTTCCTGACTATACATAATATGCCGGGACCGGAAAGACACTTTCTGAAGATTCAGCAAATATTTATCCGTCTCACCGCACAGCTTCAGAATATCAGAAAACAGCCTCTGCGCCATCTGACGATTCAGCTTCTTTACCTGTAAAAGAACATCCAGCGACTGGCGCGATGATATATCAAAATATAAATATTCCTCTCCTTCCATATTTCTGAATGTTCCCGGCAAAAGAAGCTGAATCTCATTCCGGGTATACATGTGATACTCATATCCCTGCTCCAGGGTCTGCCTGTCACAGGCAACCCTCAGATAACTCCTCTGATTTCCCCTGATAAACTCCGGCAATGACGATGTCATGAATCCACTCCTTTCGAATTTGCGTCAATTTTACGTTTCACAGCTCTGATTGTCCCCAGGATGCCTGTTTTATCCATAACCCTGCAGGTTGCCTCTTCCTGCAGCGTAAGATATGTATCCCCTATTCCTGCGGCAGAGCAAAAATTATACATTTTTCCACTGATAGTGACAGATATCCCGCTGCCGTCTTTGCTGTATCTGGTCTGCACCTCCCGCAGCAGCAGATATTTGTACTGCGCCAATCCACTGACATGGTCTGATAAGCCCTCTTCCGTCAGTGACGCAGTTTCCTCCTGTATCAGCTGAAGTGCGAGGATCTGCGCATTTTCCCGCAGCAGACATCGATTATAAAAATACAGCCCTGCCTCTGTCACCAATAAAAAAACCATAATCAGCACCGGCAGCAGCAGGGTAAACTCCAGTGTCAGATAACCGCCCATTCTTCTTCTCATATCAGACATTCCCCGATTGCCGCCAGAAGCAGAAAGGGGATCAACGCAATCTGTTCCTTCCCACTCTCTTTTCTGACAAACCTTTTCCACAGACCTGCCAACGCCGCAAAAACAAAGCCCAAAAGAAGCCATTGACAGCAGTCTCCCAGCCCCCATGCCGCGCCCACAGCCAGAATCGTCATTCCATCCCCGGTTCCCAGCGACTTTGGCAAAGCAAAGGCAACCAACAGTAACACCATCCCGGGAAGGCATCCCGTCAAAACCTCCACAGGTTCATTTTCCAGAAGGCTCAAGCCTCCCAATACGGCTCCGCCCACCAGCAACAGCCAGAGAGGCGGACTTTTTTCCCTGATATCATATACGCTCAGACACGCAAGAAACAAAATCACTGTCAATGAAAGCATCTAAGTCTCCTTTCCGCATCGGGAACAGGGCCGCTTGTCTCCCACCTGGGATAAAGGGATCTGATATACCGTGCGCTTTAATCCGGAGCATTCCGAGGAAGTATGATAGCAATCACCGCTTGATGTGACATAATAAATTCCCCCGATTGCCGTGTTGCTGCCGCACAGACTGCAGCTATGATAACGAGACCCGGAACTGTTCCTGGCACTGTCAAGCTGCGCTGCCGAAATAGTTTTCACTGTCAGTCTCAGATAAGAGCAGCTATCCGTCAGGTGATAAACCTCACTGCCCGCAGTGACATATACCATTTCCTCCGAGGAAGCCTCCTCCTCATATCCCGTCCAGAGTTTACTGTAATAATAATTGGACATATCACACTGCAGTGCATTGAACGGCAACAGAGCCTGTACCTGATAGTGAGCCTGAATATAGATTTCCTTCTCATCTGTATCAAGCACAGACCCAAGGAAGCTGACTCCTGATACCCCATTGACAACTGTATCCTGTCCAACGGCATCCTCCCACTGAAGCTGAAACGCCGTACTCAGATACCCTTCCGAAAATACCAGCGACTGTATCAGATATTCAAGGATCCCAGAATCCTCCGTGCTGTCCGCCTCTTCCTGCGTCAGTTCCAGCGCATAGCCGTATACCGTCAGCGGTTCTCCCATGGCTTTCAGTTCAGAAAGGATGCTTCCATAGACCCTGAGATAGTTCAACACAGAAAGCAATCCCGGAATACAGATTATAAAAATCGGAAGCACCAGCGCCGCCTCCACACTGACGCTTCCTTTCTGGCGGCCGCGTACATCTGCCGGCCTGTTCGGAAACTTCCCGGACTGCCTCAGCAGGATTCCCTTTGGAGAAAGGACAAAATGAACTTGTAAGCACGGAAGTGAGTGATTTGTCTTATCCATAACTTTGCACCTGGAGAGTATGCTTTTTTTCATTTTATAGGTGTTAGTCAGCAAAAGGGTCGTTCGATCAGATCAGCAGTAAGCCAGC
>JAJPYH010000160.1 GCA_021205045.1 Lachnospiraceae bacterium
GCTAATGTTAAAGATTTTTCGGGACATTTTCAAAAATGCTTGACACAACTTTTTTAACTTTTTTTCAGGATTGTCTGCAGAAGGTCAAACAAACTGATCTGATTGCTCTCCGGAAGGTTTTTGAGGATGCCCAGCTCGCAGAGCTTGTCCGTGATGGTCTGGGACACCTTGGCGCGCTCCCTGAAGTCATCCTTGCTGAGGAATTCTCCTTTGGAGGCCGCTACGGCGATGGACTCCGCGGCTCCTTCGCCCAGGCCCGCGATGCTGCTTAAGGCCGGCATGATCTTTCCGTCGATAATCTGAAAATTCCGGGCATGAGCCTGAAAGATATCAATGGGTATGAATTCAAAGCCCCTGGCATACATTTCAAGCACGCTCTTCATATCTTTATAGGTATCTTCATCGGTCTTGGTCCATTTGTCTCTTCTGGCCTTCAGATCCGCCATATTTCTGCGCAGGCTCTCCTTTCCCTGACACATCAGCTCATAGTCAAAGCCGGACGCCCGGATACTGAAATAGGCCGCATAGTAGGCCAGCGGATAATTAATTTTAAAATAACCGATTCGCCAGGCCATCATCACGTAGGCAGCTGCGTGAGCCTTGGGGAACATATATTTTATTTTCTTGCAGGACCAGATATACCAGTCGGGGACATCGTGCTCAATCATCGCCTGTTCCATCTCCGGTTTCAGGCCTTTACCCTTACGCACGCTCTCCATGATGGTGAAGGCCATGGAGCTTTCCACGCCCATACGGATCAGGTAAGTCATAATATCGTCTCTGGTACAGATGGCAGTACCGATCGTGGCCTTTCCCTCCAGAATCAGGGTCTGGGCATTTTCCAGCCACACATCGGTGCCGTGACCCAGTCCGGAAATGCGGATCAGGTCGGAAAAGCGCTGCGGTTTGGTATCCCTGAGCATCTGAAACACAAACTCCGTGCCAAACTCCGGAATTCCCAGGCTTCCCAGGTCTGTGCCGTCGATATCCTCCGGGGTTATCCCCAGAGCAGAGGTATTCTGAAACAGGCTCATAACCTGTTTGTCATCCAGCGGAACCGTAGTGGGATCCACACCGGTCAGATCCTGCAGCATACGGATCATGGTGGGATCATCATGTCCCAGAATATCCAGCTTCAGCAGGTTGTGATCGATGGAATGATAATCAAAGTGTGTGGTGACAATGTCCGTACTCATATCATTGGCCGGATGCTGCACAGGGGTAAAGGAGTTGATATTTTCTCCCAGGGGCAGCACAATGATACCGCCAGGGTGCTGGCCCGTGGTGCGGTGCACTCCCGTACAGCCCATGCTGATGCGGTTGATCTCACAGCCTCTCTTGGTGATTCCTCTTTCCTCATAATAGCGGCGCACATAGCCGTAGGCGGTTTTGTCCGCCAGGGTGCCCACCGTGCCGGCCTTAAAGGTCTGACCCGCTCCAAAGATTACTTCCGTATATTTGTGAGCCTTGGACTGATATTCCCCGGAAAAATTCAGGTCAATATCCGGCTCCTTATCTCCCTTAAAGCCCAGGAAGGTCTCAAAGGGGATATCGAAACCGTCCTTGGTCAGAGGATCACCACACCTGGGGCACACCTTGTCCGGCATGTCGCAGCCGCTGCTGCCCTCGCTCAGAGCCTGTTGTATTTCCGGGCCGTCAAATTCCGAATAGTGACACTTTTTGCAGTAATAATGAGGCTGCAGGGGATTGACCTCTGTAATCCCGGCCATGGTGGCCACAAAGGAGGAGCCTACAGACCCGCGGCTACCCACCAGATAGCCGTCCTCATTGGACTTCCACACCAGCTTCTGGGCGATAATGTACATCACAGCGAAGCCGTTTTTGATGATGGAATTCAATTCCTTCTCCAGCCTGTTTCTGACAATATCCGGCAGCTCCTCCCCGTACATTTCATGAGCCTTTGTGTAGCAGATCTCCGTCAGGGTTTTGTCAGAATCGGGAATCACCGGCGGACACTTGTCCGGGCGCACAGGAGAAATGTGCTCAATCCGGTCAGCGATTTTATTGGTGTTGGTGATGACAACCTCTCTGGCCTTCTCCGCCCCCAGATATTCAAATTCCTTCAGCATTTCCTCTGTGGTGTGCAGGTACAAAGGAGCCTGAGAATCCGCGTCCGCAAAGCCCTTCCCTGCCATAATGATGCGGCGGTAAACCTCATCCTCCGGATCCAGAAAATGAACGTCGCAGGTCGCCACCACTGGCTTATTAAACTGCTCTCCCAGTTCTACAATCCGTCTGTTCAGGTTTTTGATATCCTCCTCAGAGTGGACGTTGCACACCTTGTCAGATTCAATCATAAAAGCGTTATTTCCCACAGGCTGTATTTCCAGATAATCATAGAAGGACACAATATTGGCAATGTCCTCATCGCTCTTTTCATCCAGCAATGCTCTGTATAGCTCGCCCGCCTCGCAGGCGCTGCCGATGATGATGCCCTCCCGCAGTTCATTCATCAGGCTTCTGGGCACCTTGGGCACGCGGTTAAAATATTTCAGATGAGATTCACTGACCATGGTGTACAGGTTCACCCTGCCGATGTCATTCTGCGCCAGTAAAATAATATGATAGGAAGGAAGCTTTGCAATGGCCTCCGTGCTGGCGCGGCCCATGGAATTGAGCTGGGTCAGTGTCTCCACCTCTTTTTCCTCGCACATTCCTATCATCTTCAAAAAGATCAGGGCCGTGCATTCCGCGTCGTCCACCGCTCTGTGATGATGCTCCAGAGAGACCTTCAGAGTTTTGGCCACCGCGTCCAGAGTATGCTTGTTCTGTCCGGGCAGCAAAACCCTGGACAGAGCCAGCGTATCCAGATAAGTATAGGCAAAAGGATACCCCAGGCGCCTGCAGTTTTCTCTGATAAAGCTGGTGTCGAACCGGGCGTTGTGCGCCACCAGTCCGCAGCCTTCGCAGAATTTCAGAAATCTGGGAAGAACCCGGTCAATCTCCTCGGCGCCGCTGACCATATCGTCGGTGATGCTGGTCAGCTGGGTAATTTCAAAGGGAATGGGAGTCTTCGGATTGACAAATTCGGAGAACCTGTCTGTGATTTCTCCCTTTTCCACCTTCACGGCGCCGATCTCGATGATGCGGTTTTTGACAGGGGAAAAGCCGGTGGTTTCAATGTCAAAGACCACATAGCTGTCCCGCAGCGTGCCTGTCAGATCCGGCCCTGCAGCGATCTCGTTGGTATCGTCCACCAGATAGGCCTCGCAGCCATAAATTACCTTGAAAAAATTCTCTTTGTCCGGCTCAATTTCCGCTTCCTTACAGCGGGCTTTCTCCGCTTTCCACAGATCCTCCCACACATGGTTGGCTGTAGGGAAGGACTGCACCACGCCATGATCCGTAATGGCGATGGCCTTATGCCCCCATTCATAAGCTCTCTTAATAATATCGCTGACCTCGGAGACGCCGTCCATATCGCTCATTTTGGTGTGGCAGTGAAGCTCCACCCGCTTCTCCGGACTGTGATCCTCTCGTTTCACCGTGAAATCCGCAGACTTTTTGATGCCGGCCACAGAGCCGATGGTCAGCTCCTTATCAAAGCTGTCCATCATGGTCATACCCTTCAGCTTCAGAAAGGCGCCCTGCTTCACACTGCCTGTCAGCTCCTCCACCTGATCCTTGCGGACAAAAATCTTGATGGTGATGCTGTCCGTAAAGTCTGTCATGACAAAGGAGAGAATAACTCTCTCGTTTCTGATTTCCCACTGCTCTACGGAGATCACCTTTCCCTGAATGATGACCTCCCCCATTTCTCCGAGAATGTCTTCCATTTTTACGACCGGGCCTTCAAAATCCCTGCCGTAAATGACATCCGGATTGTCGCCGGATTTCAGGCCGCGGCGGTACGAAGGTCTGCCGCCTGCCCCGTCCCTGCTTCCAGATACGCCTCTTGCGGAAGAAAAAGGATTCTGAGCGACATTTGTTTTCACGCCGGTTTTTGCATCCGGCTTTCCGTCCGTTTTCTTCCTGTCAAAAGAAGACCTCTGTTCAGAAGCGCTGATTTTTGCCGGCGCCTTTCCGGAAACTCCGCCTTTCGCCCCGTTTTGAGCAGACTTTCCTCCTGAAACCACATTCTCCGCTCCGGCAGCCATCCTTCGCTGATTGATTTCCTCAATTCTTTTGCCGATGAGAAGGTCTTCCTCCCCGCTTTCTTCTTCCTGTCCGGTCTCCACATAGCTGTACGTAAAAGAAACTGCCAGCCCGCATCTTTCAAGAAAGATCTTGTCAAGAATGGCCCGCAGTTCTTTTTCCTGCATATGTACGAGGCAATTATCCTCCATCTCCACATGAATGTGGTCTGCGGCAGGATAAGTGATCTTCGCATTTTTGAACATGATATAGAGGACATGGCTGTATGCCTTCAGCTCTTCCAGAATAGAATCCCGGTAAAGCTCCATCACCGTTGCGGCATCATACTGGCTGCTCAGTTCAAAGCGCTCATAGATTTTGATCTGCCAGGAATCCCGGTAAGAGCTGAGCATTCCATTTAAAATGTCCTCCACCTGAAAAATATCCCTCTTGGAAATCAGAAAGCTGCTCCTGATATAGACGCGCAAAAGACGCTGGCTTTTCACGCTGGCCACCCTGGTAACAGTTACCTGCCCCATCAGGTCATTCAGCCTGCCTTCCAGCTTTAAATATGGAAAAACCTCCAGAAATTTCTTTTCCTCCATGGATGACTCCCTGTTCATGATAAATGTGACTGCAGGAGGCGCCGGATGTCCGCGTCAGCGGACAGATCCATTTTCAGGAACCAGGCTCCTTACTCCCAGTGATCCAGCTCATAACGCAGAGTCTCTAAAAGCTCAGACTCCGGCACTTTCTTTACAATCTGCCCTTTTTTGATCAGCAGGCCTTCGGAAATGCCGCCGGCAATGCCGATATCAGCTTCCTTCGCTTCTCCGGGGCCATTGACCACACAGCCCATGACCGCCACCTTGATGTTGAGAGGATAGCCTGCCGCCATGGTCTCCACCTGATTGGCCAGACTGATCAGGTCAATTTTGGTCCGCCCACAGGTGGGGCAGGATACCACCTCAATGCCGCCCTCTCTCAGACCCAGAGTGCGCAGGATCAGTTTGGCGGACTTGATTTCCTCCACAGGATCGCCGGTCAGGGATACCCGGACAGTATCGCCGATGCCGCGGCTTAAGATCAGTCCCAGTCCAATGGAGGATTTGATGTTGCCGCTCCAGACAGTCCCCGCCTCGGTGATGCCCACATGGAGGGGATGATCGGTCTGACGGTCAAGAAGTTCATGAGCCTCCACACACATCATCACATCGGAGGATTTAATACTGATTACCAGATTGTCATAGCCCATGTCTTCGATGAGCTTTACCTTGTCCATGGCGCTTTCCACGATTCCGGCAGCTGTGACGCCGTGGTATTTTTCCACCAGGTTCTTTTCCAGGGAACCGCTGTTGACGCCCACACGGATAGGGATATGACGGTCGGAGGCCTCTTTTACCACCGCCTTCACACGGTCGACGTCACCGATGTTGCCGGGATTGATGCGAATCTTGTCAGCGCCGTTCTCCATGGCGGCAATGGCCATACGGTAGTCGAAGTGGATGTCCGCCACCAGAGGGATATGAATCTGCTTTTTGATCTCACGGAGCGCGGCCGCGGCTTCTTTGGTGGGCACGGTGCAGCGGATGATCTCGCAGCCGGCCTGCTCCAGTCTGAGAATCTGGGAGACAGTGGCAGACACGTCCTCGGTTGGAGTGTTAGTCATGGACTGGATCAGGATGGGGTTGCCGCCTCCGATATATCTGTCTCCGATTTTTACTGCTTTTGTATTCTCTCTCATAAGAGCCTCTTTATTTTTTTGGTGTTAGTCAGTAATTGGGTCGTTAAGCCTTTAAGTCCGTTTTTTGGACACCT
>JAJPYH010000089.1 GCA_021205045.1 Lachnospiraceae bacterium
TGGCTTACTGCTGATCTGATCGAACGACCCTTTTGCTGACTAACACCATTTTTTTCTATAAAATGATGAAAATTTGCTCTGCTCAACGGCAATATCTTCAGAAGAAGATATTCTTAATGTCATTGAAGAACAGAAATACCATCAGAACCATCAGAAGGACGAAGCCGATGGTATTGACAACACCTTCCTTTTCCGGCGGGATGGGTTTGCCCCGGACCAGTTCTATTGCCATCAGAAGAATCCGGCCGCCGTCCAGCGCAGGGATGGGCAGCAGGTTGATGATGCCAAGGTTGACACTGAGGAGAGCTGCCAGGTTCATCATGGTCAGAAGAGTGGACAGCCAGCCGTAAGTCTTCACCTCATCATAGGTCTCGCTGACCAGGTTGGCCACGCCGACCACGCCGGACACATCCTCGCTGCTGACCTGTCCCTGGATGATCTGCAGGAGGCTCTTGTAAACAGAGGTGGCGGCGTAGCGCACCTCGTATACTCCGTATTGCAGCGCCTTTACACCGGTGAACTGTACGTATTCGCCGCCGGTAATGCCCATATAATAGCGGCCCTCCTCCTCGTCATACAGTGGGGAAAAGGTATAGGTCAGGCGTTCTCCGTCTCTTTCCACGACTATGGTGTAATCCTTTCCCCTGTTAAGCTGGGAAATCACGGATACCTCCCGGTAGAGGTAAACTCTCTCTCCGTTAACGGAAATGATAGTATCCCCGGCTTCAATTCCCGCTTCTTCGGCCGGATAGCCTTCCATGACGCTGACCACCACCGGCAGATCCGTGAGGGAGAAGTTGACAATAATCACGCTGAAAATGAAGGCAAGAATGATATTGGCCAGGGGCCCCGCCACCACGGTGGCAAAACGGGCGCCCAGGGAGGCATCATTAAAAAATTTGCCTTTTGGTCTGTCATTTTTGTCTTCCAGGGCCTGGCTCTCGGGTGCCTTATCCTGTTGTCCGCCTTCCTGTGTCACATCATCCTCAAATACACAGGCGCCGCCGATGGGCAGGACTCTGAGAGAATAGATGGTGCCGCCCTTTTCAAACTGAGCGATCTTAGGACCCATGCCGATCATAAACTCCACCACATGGATTCCGTTCATCTTGGCTACCAGCAGATGTCCCCCCTCGTGGGAAATCAGCAGAATTCCCAGGATAATGATAAATATAATAATAGACAAATTGTGCCGTCCTTCCTGAATGACTATAAGAGTATCGTCCATATCCGGCCCCACAGCCTGTCTGCAAAGGACAGCCTGACAGGTGTGCTCCCTGATGGCCGGGCAGCGGACATTCATCAGTTCATCATGTCAAAACACTTTTTCCCGGATATGGGCGTAGGTTTCCTGCTCCGCAAAGAGGATTTCCTCCACACCCGGGTCCGGAACCGGCGTATGCCGCTCCATGCACTCCTCTATGATATCTGTGATCTGCAAAAATGAGATTTTCTTCTGTAAAAATAAGGCAACCGCCTTTTCATTGGCCGCGTTGAACACAGCAGGCATGGTGCCGCCGGTGCGTCCCGCTCTGATCGCAAGCTTCAGGGCACGGAAGGTATCCGTGTCCGGTGCCTCAAAGGTCATCTGCCCCAACTGGTAAAAATCAAGTCTATCACTAGCAAGGGGCTTTCTGTCCGGGTAAAAAAGAGCATATTGAATGGACAGCTTCATGTCCGGGGTGCCAAGCTGTGCCATGATGGCGCCGTCCTCGTATTCCACCATGCTGTGAATCACACTCTGCGGATGAACCACCACCTGAATCTGGTCATAATCCACACCGAAAAGCCACTTTGCCTCCATGACCTCCAGGCCTTTATTGACAAGAGTAGCGGAATCGATGGTAATCTTGCGTCCCATGGTCCAGTTGGGATGCTTTAAGGCGTCCTCCACCTGCACATTTGCAAGCTCCTCTATGGTTCTTCCCCGGAAGGGTCCGCCGGAGGCTGTCAGCAAGATTTTGTGAATACGGTTGTGCTGATTGCCCTGCAGGGACTGAAAAATAGCGCTGTGCTCGCTGTCCACCGGCAGGATGGACACTCCCGTCTCTTTGGCCAGGGGCATAATGATGTGGCCGGCCGTGACCAGCGTCTCCTTATTGGCCAGGGCAATATCCTTCCCTGCTTTCATGGCCGCGATGGTGGGGCGAATGCCAATCATCCCCACAATTGCCGTCACCAGAATCTCAATGTCCGGACAGGTGGAAGCCTCAATCAGCCCCTCCATCCCCTGGCACACCCTGATATCCGTATCCGCCAGACGGGTTTTTAATTCTTTATACGCCTCTTCCTCCCACATGACTGCCAGCTTCGGCGTAAACTCCCTGGCCTGTTTTTCCATCAGATCCACATTTCGCCCTGCCGCCAGCGTCTCCACCTTCAGCTGAGGATTGGCGCGGACGATCTCCAGGGTCTGTGTACCGATGGAGCCGGTAGAACCGAGAATCCCTATTTTTTTCATCATAAAATCACTCCCTGTTTCATGAGCTTCGTTCATGACCGGCATTGGCCGCTCATGATATCAGACACTGCCCTTTGAGAACCTTCCGCCGGATCGATCACAAATGGAAAGCTCTTAAAAAGTAAATCCCGGCAGCAGATACATCAGAAAATACACGCACGGCGCGGTGAAAATCACACTGTCAAAGCGATCCAGTATTCCGCCGTGACCCGGAATCAGCTTCCCGTAATCTTTAATGTTAAAGTCTCTCTTGATGGCGGAAGCGGCCAGGTCGCCGCACTGGGAAATCACACTGCCCACACCGCTGACAAAGGCAACACCGCCTGCGTATTCCGCACCAAACAAAAGATTGCCAAAAAGCGCCCCCAGAAGGGCCGCTCCCACAATTCCGCCGACACAGCCTTCCACAGATTTATGAGGGCTGAGCCTGGGAAACGCCTGATGATTACCAATGGTCTTTCCTGTCAGAAGCCCCACGCAATAAGCGCAGGTATCGCTGCCCCAGGCGCTGACAAAAATCAGCCACACAGCCTTGTGCCCGATATCCGGAATGGCACTGGTCAGACTGATGAAGGAAAGCATCACCGGCACATATACAAAAGCAAATACCACAGGAATGATCTGCGCGGCATGGTAATACGGGAAGCGAATCACATACACCGCCAGCAGCAGAATCACGGTAAACACCAGGATCCCATAAACCGGCGTCACGTCATCCGCCACATACTGTCCCATGACAGACTGCACTGCCAGAAGCACATAAATGACGACCGTCCCCAGTATGGGAACTGTCTCCAGCGGCCTGTTTTCCTTTTTATGTACCCCCAATGCCCGCAGCATTTCCTCAAGTCCCACAATGGAGACAAAGCAAAGCAGGGCATTCAGTACCACGCCCCCCAGCTTCAGGGAAGCCGCCATCACGATCACGATCACCACGCTGCTCGCCAATCTGACCCAGAACATGCCTACTCCTCCTTCAATCCGCCAAATCTCCTGACTCTGTGATTATATGCGTCAATGGCCTTTTCCAGTTCTTTTTTATCAAAATCAGGCCAGGGAACCTCCGTCACATAAAGCTCGGAATAGGCTAGCTGCCACAGCAGGAAATTGGAGATTCTCAGCTCCCCGCAGGTACGGATCATCAGATCCGGGTCCGGATCATTTCCGGTGTCCAGATACCTGGCAATGGTCTCCTCCGTGATATCCTCCACCGCCATCTTCCCTGCAGCCACCTCAGACGAGATTTTCTTCGCAGCCCGGCGGATCTCATCCCTGCCGCCGTAATTGATGGCAACGGTAAAGTGCAGCCCTGTGTTGTTCCTGGAAGCCTCCTCCAGGACCGCAATACTGTCCTGGATATCCTGATCCAGCCGGGTTCTGTCCCCAATGATTCTGACACACATATTATTCTTCTCAGCTGTTCTGACGCATGTTTTCATATAATTGCGCAAAAGCTTCATCAGCGCGTCCACCTCATCCTGGGGCCGGGACCAATTCTCCGTGGAGAAGGCATAAACCGTGAGATACTGAACTCCCATTTTATAAGCGGTCTCACAGATTGTCTCCACATTTTTGGCTCCCTGGACATGTCCGGCATTCCTGGGAAGGCCTTTTGCCTTTGCCCAGCGGCCGTTTCCATCCAGAATAATGGCGATGTGCCGGGGCACTTTTCTTTCTTCCGACATAATGATCCTCACTGATCCTCATAATGATATAAAAGGACACCAATGAATATGGGGTGCCCTTTTATGGCGCCGTCACGAAATGTTTTCCTCATGACGGCCCGCAGTACATTCTATACAGTCATGATCTCTTTGACCTTCTCCTCGGCCAGTTTGTCAATTTCTTTTGTATATTTGTCAGTCATCTTCTGCAGCCTGTCTTCCAGATTCTTCTGCTCATCCTCAGAAATCTCACTGGCCTTCTGGGCCTTTTTGATGGCATCGTTGCCGTCACGGCGGGTGTTTCTCACTGCCACCTTCTGCTCCTCGCCCTTTTTGCGGATGCCCTTGGACAGCTCCTTGCGGCGCTCCTCCGTGACCTCCGGGAAAATCAGGCGGATCACACTGCCGTCATCCATGGGATTGATGCCGATATCGGAAGCCATAATGGCCTTTTTGATGGCCTTGATCAGGGACTTGTCCCAGGGCGCGATCTGCAGAATACGGGGCTCGGGAATCGTCACATTGCCCACCTGCTGAATGGGGGTCGGAACGCCGTAATAATCCACTCTGATTTTATTTAACACGTTGGGATTGGCTCTGCCGGCCCGGATGGCCGCAAAGTCACTGATCAGATAATCCACTGATTTCTGCATTTTGTCTTCATAAGAATTTAATGTTGTGTCCATATTTTCCTCCCGGTTTAAGGTCTGATGACCGCATTTTTATGATACTGCTCTGTCTCAAGCCATTTTCATGATGGCTGCATATTCCGTGATATTGATATCCGTCTGCCGGCCAGATGTTCGCTCCGGCTATTCCTTATACAAGCACCTTTGTGCCGTGAAAATTGCCCTTCACGGTGTTGACAATGGAATTTTCCTCATTTAAGCCAAATACCCACATGGGCATATGGTTGTCCCTGGCCAGGATGGAGGCGGTCATATCCACCACCTGAAGATTTCTGGCGATGACCTCGTCGATGGTCACTTCATCGTACTTGACAGCATCCGGATTTTTGGCCGGATCGGAGTCATATACGCCGTCAATGGACTTGGCCAGTAAGATCACGTCAGCCTCCACCTCCACCGCTCTGAGCACCACGCCGGTGTCCGTGGAAAAGTACGGATGTCCGGTGCCGCCGGCAAAAAATACCACCATGCCCTTCCCAAAATATTTGTTGGCCCGATTCTTGGAAAAGAGCTTGGTGAAGGAACCGCACTCAAAGGGGGTAAGCACCGCGGTCTTCATGCCCACGGAGCGGAAAATCTCAGAAACATAGATGCAGTTCATCACGGTAGCCAGCATTCCGATCTGGTCGGCTTTGGTGCGGTCGATATTCTCCGAGGTGCGTCCTCTCCAGAAATTGCCGCCGCCGGTGACCACACCCACCTCAAAGCCTTCGTCCACCAGCTCTCTGACCTGGAGAGCCACCTTTCTCACGGTCTCCTCGTCAAAGCCTGTCCGTTTCTCCCCGGCCAGGGCTTCGCCGCTCAATTTCAGCATGATCCTCTTCATGATATGTGTCTCCTGTTCTTAAGTTTGCCGCCGCCCGCACCAGTTATGTTGTACACGCCGGTTATGGCAGATATATGCTCTGCCGGTTATGGTCTGCGGCTCCGCTGTTTTCCATGGCTTTGCAAACAGCAATAATTGGATATAGTCTAGCATAAAAAAGCAAAGCCGAAAAGAGTATTCGGAAAAATTTATTTTTTTCT
>JAJPYH010000014.1 GCA_021205045.1 Lachnospiraceae bacterium
GTCGGGGCTAATGTTAAAGATTTTTCGGGACATTTTCAAAAATGCTTGACAGCACCAATCACGGCAAAGCATGGCGCGAATTTTCCGATTTCTCCTGCGCTGATCCCTTCATGCGGCCCTTTGCAGGGTCACCCGGAAAGCACCTCCCGCGCCAGTTCCGCCTCCTCTTTCCTTCCAAACAGCACCCTCTCCTCATTTACCACAATACAGGGCACACTCCGGATCTGATACCTCTCCCTGAGCGCCGGAAACAGCGACATATCAAACACATCCGCCCGCACTCTTCTCTTTCTACCCTTCTCCAGGGCCAGCAGCGCCGCCGACTGCACCGTCCGGGGACACATGGTACAGGTCAGCGATACAAAAATCCTGACATCCGCATTTTCCCCCGGCTCTTCCATCAACTGCAGCGCCTCCTTGGGCAGTTCCTTCCCCGGTCCGCCCAGCTGACAGACAGCCAGCAAAAAGGAAGTAAACTCCTCCCCCGTGGGAATCCCGTGAAAGCAAAAGCCGCTGTCATTGCCCTCCCCGTCGCAGAGCCTTACCGCTGGCCAGAGCTCCTCCGGTATTTCTCTGGTTCCGGCATATTCCAGAGTCAGCTTTTGGGAAAGCCCTGCCAGCTCCTTCAGAAACGCAAATAATTCCCTCTGTTCCTCGTCCCGCTTCGCCCAGACCCTCATGACCACCGGCTTCTCCATCCGGTCCAGCAGCTCACTGACCTGTTTTTTCAGCTCCTGATCAAACAATTCATCCCTTTCCGGGAACTCCTGCTTTCGCTCCTGTCTCTTTTCATGATTTGCCAGCTGAATCAACTCCGGCAGATGCAGACTGTGATGAAGCTTTTCCACATACAGCTCCAGACTGGTGGCCGCCACCGCGCCGTCCGCCACCGCCGTCACCACCTGGCGCAGCTTCTTGACGCACACATCCCCTGCCCCGAAAACGCCGGGCACATTGGTGGCCTGATTCTGATCCGTCACAAGATAGCCCTGGCTGTCCTTTTCAATTTCTGAGGGCAACCAGTCAGAGGCAGGCACATAGCCCGCGAATACGAAGACGCCAATGCCTTCCCTCTGAGTCGGGCTCTCCCAGGTCTTTCCTGTCTGGTTGTCTATAAAGGATGCTCCGGTGACAAAGCTCTCCCCGGTCACTCCGGTAATTTCCGTATGAAAATAAATCTCCATTCCGGGATTCTCCCTGGCCTTGTCGCCGAGGCTTCTGGCGCAGGTGAAATCCTCCTCCCGGACGATCATGATCACCTTTCGGGCATAGCGGGTGAGAAATAAGCCCTCCTCCACCGCCGCGTAACCGCCGCCCACTACATAAACCGTTCTGTCCGTAAAAAATTCTCCGTCGCAGGTGGCGCAGTAGGCCACACCCCTGCCCTGAAACCTAGCCTCCCCCTGAAAATTCAGTTTCCGGGGACTGGCCCCCAGAGCCAGGATGATTCCCAGGGTTTCATAGACCCGGTTCCGGGTCCTGACCTGCTTGATCTGCGTATTGCATTGAATATCCAGCACCTCCTCCCCGGCAAATTCCGCGCCGAAGCTTCTGGCCTGGCGGGCCATGGCTGTGGTCAGCGCCTTCCCGTTTGTGCTCTCGATACCGGGATAATTGACGATGCTGTCCGTGATCCGGATCTGCCCGCCCACGTCCCCCTTTTCCAGCACCAGGACCCGGTATTTGGCCCGGGCCATATAGATGGCGGCGGAGAGTCCCGCGGGGCCGCCGCCTACGATGATGACGTCGTACATGTCTCTCCCGTCCGCCCCGCTCTCTGCCATATTCCTTTCACACATATTGCTTTCTTTCATATCATACCTTCCGCGCATATCCCTCATATGCATATCCGTTTCTTTCATCAAACCTTATGCCGGGATCCATTTTCCCCTTTCTCTACAGCATCCCCACCAGATTGAGGCTGGGCTTCAGGGTCTTATCGCCGGGCTGCCATTTGGCCGGGCAGACCTGATCGCCGTGCTCGGCCACAAACTGGCTGGCCTTCACCCTGCGCAGCAGCTCCACAGCGTTTCTGCCCACATTTCCCGCGATCACCTCATAGGCTACAATGATCCCGTCCGGATTGACAATAAAGGTGCCTCTCTCGGCGGCACCCTCCTCCTCGATCATTACGTTGAAATCCCTGGTCAGCATGCCCGTGGGATCCGCCAGCATGGGAAACTGCAGCTTTCTGATGGTATCCGACACATCATGCCAGGCCTTGTGGACAAAATGACTGTCGCAGGAAACGCTGTAAATCTCACAGCCGATCTCCTGAAATTCCCCGTAGTGATCCGCCAGATCCTCCAGCTCCGTGGGGCAGACAAAGGTAAAGTCCGCCGGATAAAAGAAAAACACGCTCCACTTCCCCAGAATGTCCTTGCGGGAAACGGTTTTGAAAGCATCGTGATGGTAGGCCTGCACCTTGAATTCACCCACCGGTTTCTTGATCAGTGACATAAAAAATCCTCCCTGTAAAAAAGATTTGTCCGTAAACAGACAAAAAAGTACCGGTTAAAGCTTTCCCTTAACCGGCACTTTTTATCCTTCATTACAGAAAGATCGTTTTTATTTCAGGGTTATGACCTCCACATTCACTTTCAAAGAGGACAAGGCTTAAATCACCCAGTCTCCGCTCTCGTCCTGCTGCAGCCCATCCAGCTTCTCCTTCTCCTGATGATTGCCGTAGCGGTAGATCAGCTCCGGGCTGGCGATGCTGACGCTGGTGTCGGGCGGAACGGATTTGGTGATAAAGGTGTTGCCGCCGATAACCGTATTGCGGCCGATGACGGTCTCGCCGCCCAGAATGGATGCGTTGGAATAAATGGTCACGTTGTCCTCGATGGTGGGATGGCGCTTCTTGCTTTTCAGCTTCTGACCGCCTCTGGTGGAAAGTGCGCCGATGGTCACGCCCTGGTAGACCTTCACATTATCGCCGATAATGGTGGTCTCACCGATGACGATGCCGGTGCCGTGATCCATGAAAAAGCTTCTGCCGATGGTGGCGCCGGGGTGAATGTCGATTCCGGTGGCGCTGTGGGCGATCTCCGTCATCATCCTGGGAATCAGAGGCACACGAAGCAGCTGCAGCTCATGAGCGATTCGATACACAAAAATGGCGTAAAAGCCGGGGTAGGAAAAGATGATCTCCTCAATTCCGGAGGCCGCCGGGTCGCCGTCATAAGCCGCCTGGGCGTCCATTTCCAGAGACTCCCGAAGCTTCGGAATCCGGGACAGAAAGGCGATGCAGATATCGTAGGCTTTCTCCTCCAGTGCATCTACGCTGCTCTCCTCTTTCTCCTCCGCGGAGCCCTGCAGCACCAGCATAATCTGTTTGCTCAGGTTGAAAAGAATATCCTCCAGAAGCATGCTCAGATTATTCTTGGCCGTATATATCCGGTAATGCTGATTGCGGTAATAGCCGCGAAAAATAATCTGCTGAAGATTGGAAAGAATTTCATTGATGACCGCCTTGTCGGGCTGGCTGAAGATTTCGTCGGTGTCGATGCGTCTTTTGCGCTCGTAATCCTCCAGGATGTCATCCACCAGGGAAATGATCTCATCATTTAACATATTTTTCATAAATATTCCTTATATTCATAATAGCGTTTCTGTTATTTCTATATGCTTCCGGCCTTGTATCACAGGGCGAAACAGATATTTCATTGTATTGCAGATGAATGGCTGTCATACCGGGCAGCTGCGAATTACAGGATATTGTTAATCCAGATATTTCTCATACTCCGGGTTCACCTGATCCAGCGCGGTGATACCCACAATTACGCCGCCGGTATGGGCGCCGATGGCGCAGCCCACCTGGCTGGCCAGAATCCCTTTCACATGATAACGCGCCTGTAACTCTTCCCCTACCTTCTGAGCCAGAGCCGGGTCGCTTCCGCTGACCACGCCGATGATCTAGCGGTCCAGGTCACGGCATTTCTCACCGATCATGTCCTCCACACGGCGAACCGCCTTCTTCCAGCCGCGGACATTCTCAGAGCCCTTTAGGGCGCCCTCCTCATCCACTACCAGAATGGGCTTGATATCCAGAAGGCCGCCCGCCGCCGCGCTGATGGCGCTGACTCTGCCGCCCTTGTACAGGTAATGAAGGGTCTGCACCGTGAACTGAATCTTCATATGTTCGCAGAAATACTGCGCCGCCTCGATGATCAGCTCCCTGGGCACGCCGTTTTTCTGCATCTGAAGCAGATAATAGGTCACCAGGCCGAAGCCGATGGATGCGCATTTGGAATCAATAATTGTAATCTGAAAGTCCGGAAATTCCTCCAGCAGATCCGCCTTTGCCAGATTGGCCGCCTGAAAGGTACCCGCGATGCCGGTGGAAAAGCAGATATAAAGCACCTCGTCTCCCGCCTCAGCGTAGGGTTTGAAATGATCGTAAAACATCTGCTGGCTGATATGGTAGGTCTTGATATCGGACTTGCCCTCCGCCTGAATTCTGTAAAACTCTTCAGGCCAGATGGTGGAGCCGTCAAAATAATCCACGTCGTCAATGGTGACGGGAGTGGGAATCACATGCAGTTTGTATTCCTGCCTGACAGACTGCGGAACGTCGGACGCAGAGTCCGTGATAATGTAAAATGCCATGGAATTTCTCCTTTCTCATACCGGAGTGCGATCTTCTGATCGGAGTGCGCCGTCCCTTAAGCCAGTTTGCCCCTCATACCGTTACGTTGCTTTACCAAATTAATGGTATTTTAACATTATCACAGAAAAAACACAATGTTTATTTCATTTCTCACCAATCGGCCTTCTCACCGGCCAGCTGATCAATGATACTCAAGCCACCTTTTATTTCACTTCTCACCGGCTATCAAGCCATCTTTTATTTCACTTCTCACCAGTCAGCCCGTCCAGGGACAATCTCCCATACCCGGCCTTCCCGGAAGGATATCTGTCAATGCCGGGCAGCGGAACAGCCGCCTTCATCATCTCCGCCTTTAATTTTTCTCCATATAAAAAATAATCGTTGCCCCGCAGGATTCCCCACTCCATCATAAGCGCCGCCGCTCCGGTCACAAAGGGCGCGGCAAAACTGGTGCCGGTGAAGGCGGCGTAGCTTCCTCCCGGCGCAGGAGCCCAAATATCCACTCCCGGCGCTGCCAAGGTGGGACGAACCGCCCCGATATTGCTTTTTTCCTGAAAATAATCGTCCTGCGCCGATCCCTGGCCGCTGAAATCCGCGAAGGCGCCTGTCAGCGGGTGACAGGCCGATACGGCGATGGTTCTGGCTGAGGTGGAGGGAATGGTCAGGGTCATTTCCTGCGAAGGGTTGTAAAACCTCGTCCCCTGATTTCTGGTGGAAGCCACCGGCAGATACATGTAATAAAATCCGTTTCTGATCTGCACCGGCTCCATCCGCAGCCGCCAGACTCCCTCATCAATATAAAAATTCTCCGGCAAAAGGTCAAAATAGATTTCCTGGTTGGTGCTGTAGGGCGTGGGCTGCCCCGCGTAGGCCAGCACCCTGGTATTTCCCAGCGTCACCGATATTTTCTGATACTGCCCGGGATCTACGAAAACAGATTCTCCATCCGGGGCAATCAGACGCAGGGTGTAGTCGTCCGCAAAGTTTTTCCAGAACTGAATATTCAGACTGGCCTCGTAAGGGGCTACGCCGATCTCCACCTGGGCGGTGCGTCCTTGCGCAAGGTAACCGCTGCAGCGCCCGCCGGACAAGCCCTCGTTTCCGGTGCCCACACAGATCACATTTCTGCCGATCTCCGCGATATTGTCGATGAAGCGCTCCAGCAGGGAGGTGCCGTTGTGGGAGCCGTAACTATTGCCAAAGCTGAGGTTTACGGCCAGAGGCTGATTTCGCTCCAGGGCAAACTGAGATACAAAGGTCAGGGCACGCATCAGCTCCGTGGTCCTGGGGAAGCCCTTATCTCCAGGGTTTCCCAGCTTTACAATCAGAAGGTCGCTGTCAGGCGCGATTCCGGAGTACCCGCCATTCATGCTGCCAGGGGTCTCTGCATTGCTGAAGGTCCCGTTGCTGCCGGAAGTCTCTGTGCCGCTGAAGGCCCCTTTGCTACCGGAAGACTCTCTGCCGCTGAAAGCCCCGGTGCTGCCGGCAGTCTCTGGGCCGCTGACAGCCGCATCGCCGCCAGGAACCGCGCCTCTGCCGGAGGCCGCAATCCCCGCCACCGCCGTGCCGTGACCGCTGGTATCCACTGAGGGCACTACCTCCGTGGGAAAAGCGCGCCCCAGGGCAGCATTGATATCCTGAGGCGTAAAAAGCCGCCCCTGGCGAAAACCCTCCGGTGGAGGATTGACCGGGTCTGGGGACAGGGTCTGATCCCAGAGCGCCGCGATGCGGGTAGAGCCGTCCGGGTGGCGGAAATTGGGAAGAGTATAGTCAATACCGGAGTCGATGATTGCCACCAGCACACCCTTGCCCGACAGCTTCGATAAATGATCCCCGGAAGCTTCTTGTCCGGAAGTGCGCTCCCCCATCAGGAGATCCAAGCCTGATGAATCCGACATTTCCTTCCCTGAACTCTCCTGCTCAAAATACAGCCTCTTTGGCAGCTCCGCATATTCAATCTGCGGATTTGGCGGCACATTTTCAATCAAAAACGTGGGAATGGTCAGAATCCCGTACCCGGCGATCAGAGGCTCCAGCACAATTCCTTCCGGCAGAGTACCTGTCAGGTCGCCGTTATATTTGATGATCACCTCCCAGGTGTCCTGTGTCTCATCATAACCTGCGTCCAGAATTTCCGATTTCTCCCGCACCCTCTCCGGCTCGGATCCGGCCAGATTCAGCGCTGCTTCCATCTTTTCATTATCCATAAAACATACTTACGGGACTGCTTTTTCCTGCGGCACATTTTCAGAATTTCATGGTCTTTCCAGCCAATTCTTCTTTCAATATGCCTCAGGCTCCGTCCATCAACCTGCCGACGGACAAAAAACAGTCCCGTATCCGTTATTTTATGTAATTATATGCAGCTTTTTTTATCCGTATTTCCATTCGTGGGTTCTTTGTCATAAATCAGGCGTTGGCAGCGAGCATATATCTGTTAATATCATTCTCAGACAGACTGTATTTCCTTACAATCCGCTGCCGGATTTCCTCTTCCGGTATCCGGAACTTCCTGTAAGCCTCCAGCATCGAATTAATCTCATGCTCCTGCGCCGCTTTCCTGAACTCTTCCTCGCGCTCCTGCGCCGCTTCCCGTTCTTCCTTCCTTACCTTTTCCTTTGCATCCTCAATTGCATCATACCAGCCTTTACACACGTTTACCACCTCTTCTTCTTCCTTCACTTGAATGTTTACATTTGCGCAGTCCCTGATGACCCGCGCCGCCTTCCTGTCCAGGCCTTTGAATGCGTCATTTCCCTCCATAAGTTCAGCCAGTTTCCTCTTGTCCTGCCCAAACTTCATAAACTTCAATATCCTCATCACTGATGTAATCCTTTGTAGAAGCGTCGATTTTTCCCATCCGTAATCCTTCCTTTCCGAGCATCCATTATCGGAAGGATTTCCTGCCTACACACTATCACATTTCAACCATTTAATCAAGTACAATTTTACAATGTTGTGTACAAAAGACAACGATTGCTGTATTGAAAAAATGTCTGTAGCCGCTTTCAGGTGTGACTTTTCAGGCTCCTTTCAAAGGATGCTCTACCTTATATAGGCGCGAACTCCCCGATTCGTCACAGAAAAATTTAAAAAATGATAAAAAAAATTCCACCTGTGCGGTTGCTAATTCAACAGCTCATTTGCATTGCAAAAAGTCTGTCGGACTGCAGCCTCACAGATAAAAAAATGTGAATAATAGCATGAAACGAATCACATACCGTAAAAATACTTCATTACCTTCACCATGTACTCAATGTCCCTGCTGCCCGCCGTCTCCACCGCGGAGTGCATGGCCAGCTGGGCCAGTCCGATATCCACCGTCGCTACGGACATGTGGGTGGCGGAGTATTTGCCCAGAGTGCCGCCGCCCATACTGTCGGAATGATTGTGGAAAATCTGGCAGGGCACGTCCGCCTGACGGCAGAGCTGTTTCATGACACTGCCGGTGTAAGCGCTGGTGGTATATTTCTGCGCTGCGGAATATTTGATCACAATGCCCGCGTTCATGGCAGGCTGGTTGGTGGGATCCGCTTTCTCCGGGCTGTTGGGATGCACCGCGTGAGCGTTGTCCGCGGAAATCATAAAGCTGTTGGCCATGGTTTCCATGTAGGAGGTTTCGCTGCCGCCCAGACTGTAGACCACACGCTTCACTGTATCTCTCAGGAAATCGCTGTCCGCGCCCTGGGGAGACATGCTGCCCACCTCCTCATTGTCAAAGATGGCGCAGAGACTTACATAATCATCCGGCTCGCTCTCAATGATGGCCTTTAAGCTGGCAAAGGCGCACTCCTGATCATCCAGTCTGGGGGAAAGAATCAGATCCTCATCCACCCCGATCAGGGTTCCCGGCTGGCGGGTATACAGGTTCAGGTCATAGCCCAGAATTCTGTCGGCGTCCGCTTCCGCCTCCTGTTCCAGCAGCTTTTGAAAGGCCTGCTGATCCGCGGTTGTGGAAAGCAGCGGGCACAGATCCTTCTGCACACTGAATTTCATGCCGTTATTGGCCTCTTTGTTCATATGTATCGCCAGAGAAGGAATAACCAGCAGATCCCGGTCAAAATTCACCAGCTTTTTGACAATCTGTCCGTCCTCCTCCAGGTAAACCTTCCCCGCCACGGACAAGGGCCTGTCAAACCAGGTGGACAGGATCATGCCGCCGTAGCGCTCCACATTCAGCTTTGTATAAAGCTTTCCCTGCAGCATTTCCGGGTTGGCCTTGATCTTAAAGGCCGGGGAATCGCTGTGACTGGCCGCCAGGTGAAAGCCCTTCCATGGCTTTCGGGGAATGCGGAAGGCAATAATGGCAGAGCCCTGTCTGGTCACATAATAGCTTTTGCCTCTCTCAAGCTCCCAGCTGTTTTTTTCACTGATTCTCTCAAAACCGGCTGTCTCCAGACGCTCCTTGGCCTGAGCCACCACATGGTAGGGGCTGGGCGCATGGTCGATGAAATCAAGTAATTCCTGTACGGTACTGTTTTTTTCCTGCATTGTAAATCTCTCTCTTTTCTTTATCATTTAATAAGCCGCCAAAGGTACGGCTAATCTGCCCTCACATCCGACGGCAGTCTGTTCTGTTACCTCTCGCATCCGGCGACAGTCTCTGTCCTGCGCTTACCTCTCACATTCGGCGACAGTCTCCGTCCTGCGACTACCTCTCGCACTTCCAGAAAGCGGCGCTGTAGGGCGGCAGATGGCTGCCTCCGCCGAAATCATGAATCTCCCCGGTAATCAGATCCCGGGCCAACCCGCAGCCGGCGTCAAAATGAGCCACATACTCCTCCCCGTCCGCGTTGATGGCCACCAGCACTCTCTCGCTGTCGCATTTTCTCTCAAAAATGCACTGTTTATTGGTCAGAAGGACAGAGCGGAAGGCTCCATGATTGAGCGCCCTGGAATTCTTCTTCGCCGCGGAGAGCTTACTGATCCATTCTGTCAGGTCATTCCACAGCGGTTTTTCGAAGGCCGGGCGCAGAGCCGGATCTCCCTCGCTCTTATTGGCTTTCACTCCCCACTCACTTCCGTAGTACAGACAGGGAATGCCGGGCATGCCAAAGAGCAGGGCGTAAATCAGGGGCAGGTGCTTTTCATTCTGCAGCACGCTGGCGATTCTGGACACATCATGGTTGTCCACAAAGGAAAGCAGGTGCCTGCCGGTATAAAGGCACCAGGACTCTGAGCCAAACTGACGGTTCAGAGAGTGAATGATCTCAAACATATTCATGCTGTTGAAGCTGGAATAAAGGCCCTTGTAGCACTCATAATTGGTGACGGAATGCAGCATTTCCGCATTCATAATGCGGTTATAATCTCCGTGGAGCACCTCTCCCACCAGAAAGAAATCCTGCTTCACATAATTACAATGAGCCCGCAGCTTCCGGAGGAAATCCTCATCCAGGCTGTAGGCCACATCCAGTCTCAGTCCGTCGATGTCCCAGGCAGCCACCCAGAAGCTGACGCATTCCAGCAGATAGTCTGTTACCTGGGGATTGCGCAGATTTAATTTCACCAGATCATAGCAGCCCTCCCAGCCCTCATACCACAGGCCGTCGTTGTAAGGGGAATTGCCCTGAAAATCAATGCGGTAAAACCAGTCCTTATAGGGGGAATTCTCCCGGTTTTGCAGCACGTCCTGAAAGGCCCAAAAGCCCCGACCCACATGGTTGAACACTCCGTCCAGCACCACCCGGATGCCGTGGGAGTGAAGTTCACGCACCACCTTCCGGAAATCCTCTTCATCCCCCAGGCGGGTGTCAATTCTGCGGTAATCCCTGGTGTCATAGCCGTGTGTGTCGGATTCAAACAAAGGAGAAAAGTAAATTGCATCCACTCCCAGCTTCTCCAGATGGGGAATCCACTCCAGTACCTTCAGAATTCTGTGCTCCTGCACACCGTCATTGGCAAAGGGCGCACCGCAAAAGCCCATGGGGTAAATCTGATAAAAAACACTTTCCTTTGCCCACATAAAAATACTCCTTCGTATCACAATATCAACAGCGGTTCCTGAAGCGAACGGTCAATAAATCTGCCGGTCGCTACAGGACCTTCTCCATGCCCACCTTGTAGGGAGCAAGGCCGCATTTTTCATAAAATTTCATAGCGCCGGGATTGCAGCTCCACACATTCAGCGTCACATTGTAGCAGCCGATTCCCCTGGCGTATTCCAGCACATATTCGTAAAGGCTTTGTCCGATATGACTTCCTCTGATCTCCTCGTCCACACACAGATCGTCGATGTAGAGGGTTTTCATATCGGGATGGATGTTGTCATTCACATACTCTTCCAGGATGCAGAAAGCATATCCCAAAACCTGATTGTTCTCATCCACCGCCGCAAAAACAGGGCGGGTCTCATCTGCAAGCAGCTCTTTCAGCTCCTCATCCGTATATTTTTTGACATTTGCTTTGAATAAATCCGGTCTGCCGTTGTGGTGTACCATCAGCACCTGGCACAACAGCTTATTCAGCCCCTGCATGTCCGCGGCTGTCGCTCTTCTTATGTTCATTGTATTCTCTCCTTCTGTTAAAGATATTCCCGCAGTCCCTTTTCCAGCTGCTCCTCCGCCTCAATGATGTCCCCGGTCAGCTTTTTCACCTCCTGGGTGGCCGCCGGATACTGATGAAGATAGCGATACAGAGATTTGATGCCCATGTGGCAGCCGTCCGTGACCATCTCCGCGGCCACCCGGTCGCAGTTCTGCTCATCCATCTTCATCATGGTCTTCGCTTTGGCCACCAGCTTTGCCATGGCCGCCGGTTCCTTGCCGTTGTCCCGGTAGCGCTCCAAAAGCCTGTGGGTATCCTCGCCCAGTCTGGAGTGGGTGTCCTTGCTTTGCTCCAGCAGATTTTTCAGGCTCTGGTTTTTCACCCTGTCCATCACATCATCCAGGGATGAGATTCCCATTTTCACCCCGGCGTTGCACTCCCGAAGGAGCTTAATTGTGTCGTCGTTCATTCCCGCACCTCCCTGTGTTTTTTCTATCATGATTAAAGCAACAAAAAGGTATGTCGTTGCGATCCCCAAGGTCATAAATGGGAATGCACACCCGAAGGGCGTACCTTGCGTAAGCATTCGATTTCTGACCTTTTGTCCCTTGTATCATATCATTACAGTGTCTGCAGAGAAGGAGGAAATTATACGCTTTTTCAGTGATGCTGGATGAACGGCATCCATTACCGCGCGGAAAAATGATACGCTGTCATTTACCGTCCGCTCATCTTCACCAGCTTTGCGGCCTGGTCCGCGGCGATACAGGCGTCCAGAATTTCGTCGATGTCGCCGTTCATGACCTTGTCCAGCTTGTACAGGGTCAGGCCGATACGGTGATCGGTGACCCGGCCCTGGGGAAAGTTGTAGGTGCGGATTTTCTCGGAGCGGTCGCCGGTACCGATCTGGCTGCGGCGCAGCTCCGCCTCCGCATCGTGCTGCTTTTGCTGCTCGATGTCGTAGAGCTTGGATTTCAGCAGGGCGAAGGCCTTGGCCTTATTTTGCAGCTGGCTCTTCTCGGTCTGGGAATAGACCACGATTCCGGTGGGATAGTGGGTCAGGCGCACCGCGGAATCGGTGGTGTTGACGCACTGGCCGCCGTTGCCGGAGGCCCGCATCACATCGATGCGGATATCCTTTTCATCAATCACAATGTCAATGTCCTCGTCCGCCTCCGGCATCACCGCCACGGTGGCGGTGGAGGTGTGAATCCGCCCGCCGGACTCAGTCTCAGGCACTCTCTGCACCCGATGAACGCCGGACTCATATTTTAACCGGGAATAGGCGCCCTTTCCGGAAATCTGGAAGTTGACCTCCTTCATGCCGCCGATACCGCTCTCATCGGCGTACTGGGTTCCCACCTTCCAGCCTTTGCTCAGGGCATATTTGACATATAAGCGGTAAAGCTCCGCCGCAAAAAGGGCGGCCTCATCGCCTCCGGCCCCGCCGCGGATCTCCATGATCACGTTCTTGTCATCATTGGGATCCTTGGGCAAAAGCAGAATTTTCAGCTTCTGCTCCAGCTCTTCCTCCGCCATTCTGCTGTCCGCAAGGGTTTCCTTTAAAAGGCCACGCATCTCCTCATCGGTCTCCTCCTCCAGCATGGAAAGAGAATCCTCAATGTCCTGCTTTACCTGTTTGTAGCTTTTATAGGTCTCCACCACCGGCGTTAAGTCGCTCTGCTCTTTCATGAGCTTGCGGAACCGCTCCTGGTTGGCCGTGATCGTAGGCTCATTTAATTCATTTAAAATTTCCTCAAAACGATTCAGTAAATCGTCCAGCTTGTCAAACATTTCTCCTCCTCCATCTCCCGGACACCTGCCTGTCAGGCATCATCCCTTCTCCATCTCCAGGACACCTGCCTGTTAGACACCACCCCTTCTCCATCTCCCGGGCACCTGCCTGTCAGACACCATCCCTCCTCCATCTCCCGGGCACCTGCCTGTCAGACACCATCCCTTCTTCATCTTTCCCGAAGCATCCTGTCAGGCTTCTGTCCTGCCCCATTTTCCGGTCACCACCCGGTCAAGCCCTGCCAGATCCCTGATCACACGCACATCCTCAAATCCCGTCGCGCTCATCAGGCCGCTGACCGCCGCCCCCTGAGCATATCCGAGCTCCAGGAAACGACAACCGCCGTCTTTGAAATGCTCCCTGCTCTCCGGAATGATCCTTCGATAATAATTAAGGCCGTCCTCACCGCCGTCCAGGGCAAGTGCCGGTTCATGGACTTTCACCTCCGGCTCCAGGTCTTCCATCACCTGAGAGGCAATATAGGGCGGGTTGGAAACAATCACATCAAAACGGCCAGCCACAGAAGCGAAGAGGTTGCTCTGTTTCAGGGCTGCATGTAACAATTTGCCTTCATGAATTTCCCGATCAGCTGATTTTCCTTCACAGATTTTCCTGTCAGGTGCCTTCTCTTCACAGCTTTTCCTGTCCGTTTTTCCTTCTTCACGGAGACTGTATAATGTCTGAATTCTATCCAGATTTCTCTCCGCCACCGTAAGCGCCCCGGCGGAAATATCCGTTCCCAGGCCCTCACATCCCTCACTGTAATAGAGAAGGCTCAGCAAAATACAGCTGCTTCCGGTGCACAGATCCAAAATCTCCATTCCGGGTTTCAGCACCTTCAGCGCTTCCTCCACCAGAGTCTCCGTATCCTGCCTGGGAATCAGCACATTTTCATCGACATAAAAGGGCAGCCCCATAAACTCCTGCATCCCTGTGATCTGCTGCAGGGGAACCCGCTTTTCCCTGCGGCCAACGGCCTGAAAATATACCTGCTCTTTGCTCTCTGCAAGCTCTCTGTCGCCGTGCACCAGAAGCTCCTGGCGGCTCACGCCGCAGAAATGCTCCAGCAAAAGTCTGGCGTCCAGGGTGTATTCCGCCACGCCCGCTTTCTTTAAAAGCGCAGCGCCTTTTCGGTATGCTTCCTCACAGGTCATGGTTCAGAAGCTCCTCAATTTCTCTGCCGGCCTCCTCCTCGCTGCGGACTTTTCCGCTGCCGGAGGAATAACCATAACCCTCGCTGCCCCTGGTTTCTGCACCACTTCTGCTCTGCCCTTCGCCCTGACCGCTTCCTCTGAATTTAAAAGGTTCAAAGTCAGCGAAAAAGTCGTCATCATCATCGAAGTCATGGCTATCCTCATAGTCGTCTTCGTCAAAGTCATGATCATGATCTTCATAGTTATCACCACGAAAACCATGACTATCCGCAAAGCCGTCGCCCTCGAAATCGTCATCATAATCATCGTCATAATCGTAGTCATAGTCCGACGCTTCTCCGTCGTCCACCTCCGGCTCCTGAGGTTCGAACGTGGCTTCCTGATAGGCCTTCCAGTCAAAGACCGCCTCCACCGCCTTAATGGCCACCTCGATCATGCCGTCCTCCGGCTCTCTGGTGCTGAGCTTCTGCATGCCCAGCCCCGGCAGATTCAGAAGCTTCACAATCGGGTTGGCGCTGCGCCCCGCCAGACGGATCAGCTCATAGGAAATCGAGGCGATCACCGGGATCAGCAGCAGACGGTATACCAGCCGCAGAAATGGATTGGGCACCTGAATAAAGAAAAACAGCACGCAGGAAAGCACCATCACATACAGCATAAAGCTGGTGCCGCAGCGGGGATGCAGCCTGCTGGAACGGCGCACGTTCTGCACCGTCAGCGGTTTGCCCCGCTCAATGCAGTTGATGCATTTATGCTCCGCGCCGTGATACATATACATTCTGTCGATATCGTCCATCAGCCCGATCAGCGCCACATAGGCGATAAATATGGCCAGACGAAGCACGCCCTCAAAGATGGAGAGCACCATCCTGCTCACAATAAACTGACCCAGCAGGGCGCTCAGCCCGTAGGGTAGCAAAATAAAAACCGCCACCGCCAGAATCACCGCGGCGATGACCGTCAGGGTCATGATAATATTGTTGGCCCTGTCGCCGAAATGCTTTTGTAAGAAAAGCTCAAATCTGCCCGGCTCCTCCTCCTCGTCCTCCATGCCCACCTCGGCGGAAAAATTCAGACTGGAGAATCCCACCGTCAGGCTTTCTATAAAATTCACCACACCCCTGACAAAGGGGATTTCGGATAATCTGCTTTTTTTCTTTTTGGGATCTGTCTTCTTTTCCAGAGCAATGGTGCCGTCAGCCTTACGGACCGCGATGGCGTAATCTGCGCCGTTCCGCATCATGATGCCGTCGAGGACGGCCTGGCCGCCGATGCCGCAGTAATGCTGCTTTGCCTTTTTGCGTGACATAGCTTCCTCCTGTAAAATTTCCTGAAAAACTTCCTGTAAAGCAAATGAACATGTCCGCCGACGCGGGCATCACGATGCATAAAAGCCAATTGCTCCGCTCTTTTGTCTTCGCTTCGCTGCGGTTTCCGCCCCGCACTTACTGACTTTTACCATACGAAAAAGGTTGAGATGAAAAACACCTCAACCTCAACCTTTTCAACCGTTTACTGCATTCCGTATTTTCTGTTGAACTTATCAATACGTCCACGAGCCTGAGCTGCCTTCTGCTGACCGGTGTAGAATGAATGACACTTGGAGCAGACCTCCACGTGGATCTCCGGCTTTGTGGAGCCGGTCACAAACGTATTGCCGCAGTTGCAGGTAACTGTCGCCTGATAATACTTAGGATGTATTCCCTCTTTCATCGTACCTCACCTCTCTATATGATAAATAGTCGTTCCCATCCAGACTGTCTTTCACAGACAGCTTACTCATGATAGCATTCCCATGACATTTTTGCAAGTCTTTTTGATAAATAAATTAATTTATTTTTGCGATATTACTTTTTTTCAAGCCATTTATATCCGCGATAAAAAATCTTCCCTTTATCCGGTTATACCCGTTGATTTTTTGATATAAAAGGGTATAATGGATATAACTGATATGGAGGTACACACATGAATCAAACGGAAACCATCGAGCGCATTCATGAACTTGAGCGTGAAATCGCCGCTCTTGCTCCCGGCAGCATCGTTACCAAAAAGATAAAAGGGAAGGAATATTTCTATCACCGTATTGACAGGGATAAGAAACGCACAGAAACCTATGTTCCTTTCGATAAGGCAGCGGATCTGCATGCACAAATTCAAAAGCGCAAAAGCCTGGAAGCTGAGCTGAAAGCTCTCAAGCGCACCATCCCGGCGGAAACCCCTGCAAAAAAGGCAGACTTACACTCCTTTCATGCTTATGTGCGCACAGGAGAGCAATTGAAAAGCTATGCCTCCCCGGTTAAGAGGTACAAAAAGCGTGAATGCTACGCACAACTGCATGAGTTTGTGTTCGGAGAACAGCAGGACAAAGTTTTTATCCTGTATGGTCTGAGACGTACGGGCAAAACAACTCTGATCCGCCAGATTTTTCTGGAGATGACAGCAGAGCAGTTGCTTAAGTCCGCCTTTATACAGGTTCACTCCGGGAACTCCCTGTCAGAAATCAATTCTGACCTGAAATATCTGGAGTCCGAAGGCTGTCAATATGTATTTATCGACGAAGTTACCCTGATGGAGGACTTTATCGAAGGAGCTGCGCTTTTTTCCGACATCTATGCCAGCAGCGGCATGAAGATTGTACTTTCCGGCACAGATTCTCTCGGTTTTATTTTTACAGAAGATGATCAGCTCTATGATCGATGCATCATGCTCCATACAACCTTTATTCCATACCGGGAATTTGAAAATGTCCTCGGCATCAAAGGCATTGACGAATATATCCGCTACGGCGGCACCATGAGCATGGGCGGAGTAAACTACAACAAAGCTTCCTCCTTTGCCACAAAGGAAAGTGCCGATGAATATATTGACAGCGCCATCGCCAGAAATATTCAGCATTCTCTGCGTTATTATCAGGATGGCGGTCATTTCAGGCACCTGTATGATCTTTATCAGAAAGGAGAACTGACAAGCGCCATTAATCGGGTAGTTGAGGACATCAATCACAAATTTACAAAGGATGTTATGACACGGGCATTTCACTCAGGGGATTTATCCCTTTCTGCCAGAAACCTTCTCCACGACCGGACTGCGCCTGTAGATCTGATGGAGCATATTGACAGAGACACCGTAGAGAGCCTGATTATGGATATGCTTGATATCCTGAATAAAGAAGACCAGTCCGTGGAAATTGATGAAGCCCATGCTTATCAGATCAAAGAGTATCTGACCTTGCTTGACCTGATCATGGAAGTAGATCTGCTTCATCTTCCCAATGTCAATCTGCGTGAAAAAATCACTATTATCAGCCAGCCGGGAATGCGGTATGCGCAGGCCGAGGCTCTGGTAAGTAGTCTGCTGCAGGACGAAAAGTTCAGCTCTCTTTCCATTATTGAACGCAATCAGATTCTGGAACGCATTCTCAGCGAAATCAAAGGGCGAATGATGGAGGATATCATTTTGCTTGAAACAAGCCTTGCCTTCCCCGACAGGCAGGTATTCCAGCTGCAGTTCGCAATAGGCGAATTTGATATGGTCATCTTCGATCCGGCAACCTTGTCCTGTGAAATTTTTGAGATCAAGTACAGCAAAGAAGTCATCCCCAATCAGTACCGACATCTGATCAATCAGGAAAAGCTTGCAGATACTGAGCACCGTTTCGGCAAAATCACCGGCAGATATGTCATATATCGGGGTGAAAGAACCCAGACCGAGGGGATCAAATACCTGAATGTCGAAGAATACCTGAAATCTCTTACAGACGAGCCTGATGATACTTTTTCAGGTCGTCTGTAATCAGAAACTGCAAAGTCAGAATATCCTCTGCTTCCTCACAATCTGCACAAACTCCGCGTTGCTCTTCGTATGGGCAAATAAATCCAGAATCCTGTCCACCGCTTCATCCGGCTTCATGCCGTTTAAGCCCCGGCGCAGCAGGGTCACAGCCTCCTGCTCCTCTTTGGACAACAGCAGGTCCTCTCTTCTGGTGCCGGACCTGGGAATGTCGATGGCCGGGAAAATGCGCTTTTCCGAGAGCTTCCTGTCCAGAATGATCTCCATGTTGCCGGTACCCTTGAATTCCTCGTACACCACATCGTCCATCTTGGAGCCGGTGTCCACCAAGGCCGTGGCCAGGATGGTCAGACTGCCGCCCTCCCGCATATTTCTGGCCGCGCCAAAAAACCGCTTGGGCATATACAGGGCCGCCGGGTCAAGGCCGCCGGAGAGGGTGCGCCCGCTGGGCTGAACGGTCAGGTTGTAAGCCCTGGTCAGACGGGTGATGCTGTCCAGCAGAATACACACGTCCTGCTTCTGCTCCACCAGCCGCTTGGCCCTGCCGATGGTCATTTCCGCCACCCGCTTGTGATGCTCCGGCATTTCGTCGAAGGTGGAATGGATGACCTCCACATTGTGACCCTGGATGGCTTCCTTGATGTCCGTCACCTCCTCCGGCCGCTCATCGATCAGTAAAATAATCAGATGCACGTCCGGGTTATTGTAAATGACAGCCTGGGCCACGGCCTTGAGCAGGGTAGTCTTGCCTGCCTTCGGCGGGGACACGATCATGCCGCGCTGGCCCTTTCCCACGGGACTGAGTAAATCCATGACCCGCATGGCCACGTTACAGCCGGGGTGCTCCATGACCAGACGCTCATCCGGGAAAATGGGAGTCAGGTCCTCAAAATTGGGGCGCTTTGCCACAATATCGGGCTGATAACCGTTGACATTTTTTACATATAATAAAGCCCGGTATTTTTCCTTGTCTATTCTGACTCTGGTGTTGCCGCAGAGGATATCTCCGGTTTTCAGATTAAAACGCCGGATCTGATTGGGAGATACATAAACATCCTGGTCACCGGGCATATAATTGTCGCTTCGGATAAAGCCAAAGCCGTCGGGCATGACCTCCAGGATGCCCCGGACCTCCACGCCGCTGTCCAGCTCGGAGCCGCCGTTTTCAAAGGATTTTCCGGGGGCGGCCTGGGCAAATTCCATCTGCTGGGCAGTTGCCTCCTCTATCTGGGGCTGTGCGGAGGCTTCTGTTCTCTCGGTCACAAATCTGTAATCTGTGGGTCTTCTGTCCAGAAGTCTGTCTTCTGCCGGTCTCCTCTCCGCGTTTCTTTCCTCAAAGGATTTTCTCTCCGTGTATCTTTCTTCATTCAGTCTTCGATCCGCTGCCCTCTCTTCCCTTCGTTCCGCTGCTCTCTCCTCGCTGTTTCCCGGCGCCGCTGCGCGATCTTCTGTCAGCCTTCTGCCCTCTGACGCTCTCCGATCCTCGGGCGACACTCTCCGGTCTTCTGACGACAATCTTCGGTCCTCTGACATTCGCCGATCGGATACCATTCTTCGCTCCGAATACGGTTTTCTCTCTGTCGTTCTGTCAGCTGTTCTCTCCTCTGAAGACCGATCCTGCATGGAACGAGTCTCCACGGATCTTGAGAAAGAGACTCTCCCGCCTGTCCGTCCGGCAGGCTTTCTGCCAGGCTGCCTGGCCGTGCCGGTTCTGCCTGCCGCAGTTCTGCCGGAGGATGACGATCTTCCCGCTGCTGAAGGTGTTTCCTCCGCTCCCTTTTCTGCCGCCCCTGCCGCAGCATCGGAGACGAACGCCTCCGCCCCTGTCGCTGAGTTGTCTGAAGCCTCCGCTTTCACGCCCACCGCAGCATTGTCCGGCCTCGCCGCTTACATGGCCGTCGCTGCTTTGTCCGTGGCTGCCGCTTTCATACCCATCGCGGCATTATCCGGGGCCGCCGCCTCCGCGCTCCCTGCGGCATTATTGAAATCCGCCGCTTCCTGTTTCACGCGCCGCTCTTCCTCCCTGCGCTGTTCTTCCTCCTCATCCAGCTTCAGCATGGCGTTGATCAGATCCGCTTTCTTCAGGGCGGAAACGCCGCGCAGTCCTCTGAACTTCGCTACCTCTTTCAGCTCCGAAAGATTCAGAGACTCATATTTTTCCCTCATTTCACTCATTTATTTTCCCTACCTTAAAAAATCCTCTCTCTCGGGCGTAAAGATATCCAGCAGCTTTGTCTCCTCCAGCGCTACCACGCCGTGAACCACATTGGGCGCCACATAATAGGTATCGCCCGTCTCAAGCACTCTCTTTTCCCCGTTTTCCATATATTCCAGCTTTCCGCTGATGATGTAGCCTATCTGCTCATGGGGATGAAAATGAGGCGCGCCCACGCTCCCCTTGTCAAAATGAAGCTCTACTGTCATTAAATTTGGGGCATGAGACAGAATTTTTCTGACAACCCCGCCGCCGATATCCTGCAAAGGGGTCTCCTTATTGATTGTAACCATATGATTTTCCTCCCGATATGAAATTGTAATTAACGGTTTTTACGAAATAAAGTGGTTTTCTGTAAGAATATATGCGAGAGCCGGGAACGCCGTTTAAGGCACCTCCAGCGTCCTGAAATGCTTCCAAGTGTTATAAAGACCTTCTGTTCACAGCTGCCTGAATGTATGATCAGTCTCTTACAGGTGAGCCTGACAAGCCTGATCATCTATTCAGGCCGCCTATGAACAGCAAATAGTAAACGACTTTATGTCGTTTACTATCGCGCCGATCGTGGGCTGCATAAGCGGCCTTATTCCTTGCACGATCGTGTGCATCCTCTTTATAGTGAACGACAAGTTATTTTTGTCGTTCACTATAATTTCACTTCTTTAAAGGACTTTCTCTGTAAATAATATCGGATCTGGACGGTCCGTTGCTGACCATGGTGATGGGATAGCCGATCTGGTCTTCGATGAATTCCACGTAATCCCTGCACTCTTTGGGCAGCTTTTCATAATTTCTGATCCCGGCAATATCGCACTTCCAGCCCGGTAAGACCTTCCACACCGGTTTCGCCCTGTGGAGCTTACTGGTCACAGGAAAGTCCGTAGTAACCTGTCCGTCGATCTCATAGCCCACGCACACCGGGATTTCATCCAGATATCCCAGTACGTCCAGCACCGAGAAAGCCACATCCGTGGTACCCTGGAGGCGGCAGCCGTATTTGCTGGCCACACAGTCAAACCAGCCCACACGCCGGGGCCGTCCCGTGGTGGTGCCGTACTCTCCGCCGTCGCCGCCCCGTCTGCGCAGCTCCTCCGCCTTCTCCCCGAAGATTTCAGAAACAAAATCGCCCGCGCCCACCGCAGAGGAATAAGCCTTGCACACAGTCACAATCTGCTGAATCTCGTACGGAGGAATTCCCGCGCCGATGGCGCCGTAGGCCGCCAGAGTGGAGGATGAGGTGACCATGGGATAAATCCCGTGATCCGGATCCTTTAAGGTGCCGAGCTGCCCCTCCAGCAGGATGTTTTTGCCCTCCTTTAAGGCCTGATCCAGATACGCGCTGACGTCGCATACATAGGGAGCCACCATGTCCCGGTACTGATGGAGCGTCTCCAGCAGTTCATCGGGATCGATAGCCGGTTTGTGGTATACATATTCCAGAATCACATTTTTGTAGGAGGTGACGCTTGCCACCTTTTCCTTCAGCACTTCCTCCTCAAAAAGCTCGCTGACCTGAAAGCCGGTCTTGGCGTATTTGTCCGAGTAGAAGGGCGCGATGCCGGATTTGGTGGAGCCAAAGGCCTTTTTGCCCAGCCGCTCTTCCTCGTACTGATCGAAAAGCACATGGTAAGGCATGACAATCTGGCAGCGGTCGCTGACCAGAATGTGAGGCGCGGGCACTCCCTTCTCCACAAGAGACTGAATCTCCCCAAACAGAACGGGAATATTCAAAGCCACGCCGTTTCCGATGATGTTGGTGGTGTGACCGTAAAACACACCGCTGGGCAGGGAATGCAGCGCAAACTTGCCATAGGAATTCTTGATCGTATGGCCTGCGTTGGCTCCGCCCTGAAAACGGATGACAATGTCGGCATCCTGAGCCATCATATCTGTAATCTTGCCCTTGCCCTCATCGCCCCAGTTGGCTCCTACTACTGCTTTTACCATAATTGTAACTCTCCTTTACCCCCGGAATTCACAGCCTGCCGGCCGCGGCGGGGGTTATTATTATTCAAGTGTCCGTTTTATCCTAAACGGAAATGTCCGTCTTCACGCCCAGCAGGTCTTTATTTTCATCCAGAATGGGCTGCACCACGTTCTGCAGAAAGCTCTCCGTCTGCTCCTTCGCCCGTCCCACATATCTGGAAGGCTCCATGCAGGCCTGCAGTTCCTCTAAGGAAAGGCCGAAGGTCTCGTCCGCGGCGATCAGCTCCAGCAGATTATTGTCCAGACCCTTCTCCTTCACATTGCGGCCCGCCTCCATGGACAGGATGCGGATGCGCTCGTGCAGCTCCTGACGGTCGCCGCCCCGCTTCACCGCGTCCATCATGATATTCTCGGTGGCCATGAAGGGCAGTTCGTTCATGATGTGCTTCTCGATGACCTTCTCATAGACCACCAGGCCGTCCACCACATTCAGACACAGATCCAGAATGCCGTCCACCGCCAGAAAGCCCTCCGGAATGGACAGTCTCTTGTTGGCGGAATCATCCAGGGTCCGCTCAAACCACTGGGTCGCCGAGGTAATGGCAGGATTGAGAGCGTCCACCATCACATAGCGGCTCAGGGAAGCAATGCGCTCGCTGCGCATGGGATTTCTCTTATAAGCCATGGCGGATGACCCAATCTGGCTCTTCTCAAAGGGCTCCTCCACCTCCTTTAAATGCTGCAGAAGGCGAATGTCATTGCTCATCTTGTGAGCGCTGGCCGCAATGCCCGCCAGCACATTGGCCACCCTCGTATCCACCTTGCGGGAATAGGTCTGGCCGGAAACCGGGTAGCATTCCTGAAAGCCCATCTTTTCCGCAATCATGGGATCGATTTTGTCAATGGTCTCCTGATCCCCGTTAAATAACTCCAGGAAGGAGGCCTGGGTGCCGGTGGTGCCCTTGGAGCCCAGCAGCTTCATGCTGCCCAGCACATGATCCAGATCCTCCAGATCCAGCAGAAATTCCTGCATCCAGAGGGTGGCCCGCTTTCCCACCGTGGTAGGCTGAGCCGGCTGAAAATGGGTGAAAGCAAGGGTGGGCAGGGCTTTGTAGCGATCCGCGAACTTTGCCAGCTCCGCCAGCACGTTGATCAGCTTTTTACGCACCAGCTTTAAGGCCTCCGTCATCACGATGATGTCGGTGTTGTCGCCCACATAGCAGGAGGTAGCTCCCAGATGGATGATTCCCTTCGCCTTGGGGCACTGTACGCCGTAGGCGTACACATGGCTCATGACATCATGGCGGACTTCCTTTTCCCGGGCCTTTGCCACATCATAATTGATGTCCGTGACATGGGCCTTCATCTCATCGATCTGCTCCTGGGTAATGGGCAGACCCAGCTCCTTTTCCACTTCCGCAAGGGCGATCCAGAGCCTTCTCCAGGTGCTGAACTTCATGTCCGGCGAAAAAATATACTGCATTTCCTTACTGGCATAGCGCTCAGAAAGGGGACTTACATATCTGTCGTTGGGCATAGCTTATTCCTCCATGTTATTCTCAGTCCTCCTGAAGTACAGGCGCAATCCTTTACAAGTGCGCCTGACGGTCTTACCCATGTACTTCATGTGGGCTGCGAATAGTTGCTGTTATTGGTCAAATTCTCCGCGAATATCCTCTGTGGGTGGATCCATGGGGTAATGTCCCGTAAAGCAGCCGTTGCAGATCTCCAGTCCTCCCGCGATCTGAGGCAATCTGTCAATCTTCAGATAATCCAGAGAATCAGCACCGATGACCTTACAGATCTCCGGAATTGTGCGGTTGTAGGCAATCAGCTGCTCTCTGGCAGGCACGTCAGTGCCAAAATAGCAGGGCCAGAGGAAGGGCGGCGAGCTGATGCGCATATGTACCTCTCTGGTGCCCATCTGCCGCAGCATGGAGACGATCTGATTGGAGGTGGTTCCCCGGACAATGGAATCGTCAATCATAATGATCCTTTTGCCCTTCACCGCATCCCGCAGGACATTTAATTTGACCTGTACACTGCTCTCTCTGTTCTTCTGCCTGGGTTTGATAAAGGTCCGGCCGATATAGCTGTTTTTGACAAAGGCGGTGCCGTAGGGAATGCCCGACTGGGCCGCGTAGCCCATGGCGGCCACATTTCCCGATTCCGGAACGCCCACCACCATATCCGCATCCACCGGTGAATCCATGGCAAGATATTTGCCGGCCAGCATTCGGGAATTGTACACACTCATGCCGTCCAGAACAGAATCCGCTCTGGCAAAATAAATATATTCAAATATACACCTTGCGTGCTTTTCTTTTGGAATGCAATTGGATTTGTCGGACTGGATCCCGTATCTTGGAGTGATGGTCACAATCTCTCCCGGCTCCACATCCCGGATAAGATCTGCGCCGATGGTGTCCAGGGCGCAGCTCTCGCTGGCGAGAAAATACGTATTGTCCCTGACGCCGATGCACAGCGGCCTGAACCCAAAGGGATCTCTGACGCCGATGATCTTTCTGGGGGACATGATCACCAGGGAATAGGCTCCTTTGATCTTTTTCATGGCGGCGCTGACCGCCTTCTCGATGGTCGGCTGACACACCCTCTCCCGGGCGATCAGATAGGCGATCAGTTCGGAATCAATGGTGGTCTGAAAAATAGCGCCGGTGTAGGCCAGCTGACTGCGAAGCTCCGGAGTGTTGACCAGGTTGCCGTTGTGCGCTAACCCCAGGGTGCCCTTGATATAATTTAACACAAGGGGCTGCGCATTCTCCCTGGTGGAGCTGCCCGCGGTGGAATAGCGCACATGGCCCACGCCGATATTCCCCTTCAGAGCGTCCAGCTTCGCCGCGTCAAAGGCCTCGCTCAAAAGCCCCATATCCCGGTAGCTTAAAACCTTACAGCCATCGGCGGAGGTGTTGCTGACAGCGATGCCGCAGCTTTCCTGTCCCCGATGCTGTAAAGCCATCAGTCCGTAGTAAATACTGCCGGACACATTGCCCCCGTCAAAATCGTAGGCGGCCATAACCCCGCACTCCTCGTGCAGTCCGTCCTCCGCGGCGGAGGTTTCATTTACGTAAAAAGGCATATTTTATAACCCCAGGCGTTCAAATACTTCGTTGTAGGCTTCCTCCACGTTTCCAAGGTCTCTGCGGAAACGGTCCTTGTCCAGCTTTTTGTTGGTCTCCACATCCCACAGGCGGCAGGTGTCGGGACTGGTCTCATCGGCCAGAATGATCTGCCCGTGATAGCGGCCAAACTCAATCTTGAAATCAATCAGCTTAATACCGGCCTGCAGGAAATAAGCCTTCATCACCTCGTTGATTTTGAAGGTGTACTTCTTGATGGTCTCAATCTCTTCCCAGGTGGCAAGCTCTAAGGCTACCGCGAAATAGCTGTTTATCAGCGGATCGCCAAGAGCATCGTTTTTGTAAGAGAACTCGATGGTGGGCTCTTTGAAGACAACGCCCTCCGGCACGCCAAGTCTCTTGGAAAAGCTGCCGGCAGCCACGTTTCTCACAATAACCTCCAGGGGCACGATCTCCACCTTCTTCACAGCGGTTTCCCGGTCGCTTAACTGCTCCACATAATGAGTGGGGATTCCCTCCTTTTCCAGAAGCTGGAAAATATGGTTGGTCATCTTATTGTTGATCACACCCTTGCCCACGATGGTGCCTTTTTTCTCACCATTAAACGCGGTGGCGTCATCCTTGTAATCCACGATCACGATATCCGGGTCATCTGTTGCGAATACCTTTTTTGCCTTGCCCTCGTAGAGCTGCTCCAGTTTTTTCATAGAATCTCCTCTCATGCTGAATGGTTTTTGTGTGTTTCATCCAAAAGTAATACTATTCACATTCTGTCCTCAAGACCACTACCGATTATATAACGAAGTATTTAAAATTGCAACGATAAAGAATTGATTTCACTGGTAATACTTCCGATAATCCCTGACTAACGCCTTCAGAAGCCGGCCGCTGGCCACATAGACGCCCTCCTCGCTTCCGTAGGTCAGCCACTCGGAGAGCTTTTCCAGCTCCTCCCCCTGGCGGGAATGCTCAAAGGCGCCGGTAAGCTTATTGATTTTCTCCTCCAGAGCCAGAGACTGCTCATAGATTTCGGGGTTTTCGCCCAGATAATCCAGATATTCCTGACTGGAGAGCACGATTCTGGCACAGGAGAGCCACTGGGCAAAGGTGTCCTCGTCAGGCACCAGCTGATAGGCCGCGTCAAAGGACTCCATGGCCGCGTCAAACAAAAACATCTTCGCCTGCACCACCCCGATGTTGTGCCAGAGAGCGGCCCGAAGCCGGATTTCTCCCTCCGGCAGCTCCTCCATGAGCCGCTGATAGCAGGCCAGCGCCTGGGAATACTGCCGCTCCTTTAACAGCTCGTCTCCCTCTTTTTTGCGCTTTTCCAGATAGGTCCACTGGGCGCCCACGCTTAAGGACTCCCGGACTCTGTCGATCTCCTTCTCCGAAATATAGCCGGTGTAGCGCAGAATGGTCTCCACGTAGGGGATCAGCCCCTCCTTTTTGAGGGCAATCTGAGAAAGCCGGTAGGCCAGATCCGTGCAGCAGCACTGGGTATGGAGCCACTCCGCCAGCTCCTGAGAGGCAAAATCATCCCCCAGAAGAAAGCTTTTCCGGCGCAGGGCAAGAGCCAGCTCTTCAAGGCTGAAAACCGTGAGCTGCATCTCCGGTATGTAAAAGCCCGTCTCGGCGGTCTCGCTGTCGCTGATAAACATTTGCGTCTTCTTTCCTTCCTTCGCCGTCTTAATCCAGTGTAAAGGTCTCCGTCACAGTTCTGCCGCTGCCCGGCACCAGATTTCCCAGACCCGCGTCCGTGACCTGAATCCTCAGGGTGGAAAGATTGAGAAAATCAAACTCCACCATGAGCCGGTTCTCCCCCAGGGGCTTATCCGCCAGCTCCCCGGAGGGCACCCGCAGGCGCTTCATCTGTCCGTCCCTGGCCGACTGCGCCAGCACAATCAGATCCTCCCCCTGATCCGGCAGCACATAAATCCGGTCATGGCAGCGCCCCACATGGGTGCCCGCCTGAAAAACCGGTATGTACTCCTCCGCCAGGTTTTCCGTCAGAAGCCCCTGTCTGCGGCAATTGAGGCCGATATGATAACGGATATCCGTGTCGTTTAACAGAAGATAATCGCTGCCTGCCTCCTCATCTTCCATCTGCATAAGGGTCAGGCAGGCTCCCTGACTGTACACGTTATTGCCCTGAAACACTCTGCCGTTGTCCAGCAATAAATCCAGGGACTGCACCGCCCAGTCTCCCTTAAAGCCATCCCCCAGAAGCCAGGTCAGATGGTAGGGCTTATCCTGAAACTGTCTCAGGAAACCGTAAAAGGCTCCGTCCAGCTCCTGACCGCGCTGCGCTCTCTCCTCCAGGGAAGGAAGCCTGGGCATTTTTTCCGGCACAAGGGGCGTAAAGTGCACCGACCAGGGCGCGGTATTGCCCTCCACGGTGCAGTACCAGCCGGTCATGCCTTCCTTCTGATAATCAAAAATCAGCACATTGCTCTTCCACAGCTTTTCCTGATCATTTAAGAAAAAATGAAACAGGCTTTCCTGGCGGGTCTGAAGGTACATTCTGGTCTTTTTGGAAAATAACTGTCCGGTGGCCCGGGCCAGAATTTTGTAAGCCCTCTCCTGCTTTGCCGGATCCTGGGGCAGATAGGTGGTGAACATCACCGCCCCGGCCCTGTCCGGGCGTCCATATCCCTGAGCCAGCTGCAGGGACAGTCTGAGAAAATGGTGCAGAAGCTCCCAGGTGTTATAATTGCGGCCGCCCGCCATCACCATATCCTGTTCCATGGCCAGGGCGAACACATTCTCAAAGCTCACCGCTTCCGGCAGCTGCGCGATGGTCTCAGCGTCGTATCCGGCGTAATAGCGGTTCCGGTACAGCGCAAGAAGAGCCGGGAAGGAATAGACCTCCCCCTCCGGCCTGCTCTTCACCGACACCGGTGCCGGACCCTCCCCGGGGCATAAGCTGATCTGAGCATAGCTTACCCCCAGGTCAATGCCCAGCAGCAGACCGCCGCGGTTTTCTCTGTTGATCCTGTCCATAAAATCCGGTTTCTCGAACATAGTTTCCTCTTATATTGCTTCTCAGTCATTCCCTCTGTCTCATACACGCGCACCGGAAAGGGCATGACAGGCTATGTGCAAAATAACCATTTGTACATCACGTATCATCCCCGAAGGGCTCTGCCTTCTGGAAGCCTGACTCGCCTGATCATACATTTCAAGCTCTCTGTGAATCGCAGCTACTTTGGCTCAAACAGCCCCGTCAGAGCGTCCATCTTAAAATAATCCTCCAGCGCCCTGTAAAGCTTTTCATTCTCCCGGTTTTCCCGCTCCGCCAGCATCTGATTGATGCGTCCGAAGCGGCTGCCCTGCCCCTCAAAATCCGTGCTGCCCTGTTCCACACCCTGCCTAAGCAGGACCTCCTCGCTGCCGTCCAGGGTATAGACCTCGTACTGTAATCTTTCATTATAAAAAAGCAGAAACTGCCGGGCATAGAGGCCGTCGCAGATTTTTTCCATGGGGAAGGACTGCTCGACCGCCGTTTCCTGCTCGATTCCCTGTAAAAGCCGGCAGCGCACCCGCACCGGGCCTTCCGCCAGACCCCGGTATTCCAGGACCTGATAGGCTTCCTTTTCCAGAATGGCCTCAAACAGGGTGTGAAAATCCTTAAACCAGGAAAGATATACGCCCTCATGATAAAATTTCTCCAGCCAGGTACGGGCCAGATCCAACAGCTCCTGCTTCTGGCGGTTGAAACCGGCGCGCTGAATACTTTCCAGAAAGTTGATGCGGACCGCTGTGCCGAACTCCACTCCCGCCGCCAGATCCGCGATCAGGGCAAGCTGCACCGGCCCCGCCGGTTCTTTTTTCAGACAGCCCTGAAGACCGGAAAATTCCAGGAATTCCTGAATGGAGGAAAGATCTTCCCTGGAACAGTCCTCCAGGATTTCCTCCACATTGGTCAGAATGTACTGCTCCCGGGTCATCTGCTCGATCAGGCTGTCCGCGAAGAAGGTGGTATCCGCTAAAAGCGCCCGGGCTCTGGTAAAGAGAACGCCCTTTTCCAGAAGCGTGGCGTCCCAGTGATCCATCAGATATTCCACACCCCAGACGCCGATGGTCTCCTCCCTATACCGGTCAAGCCAGAAGGTCAGTTCTTCCTCCTGTCCCCCGGTGCTGTCGTCAAAGATCTGCGCCATGATATCGGCAATCTCCTCCCTGCGCTTTTCCTTTTCCAGTACGGGGGCAATGCGGACGGCAAAGTCTTTTTTGTACTGCTCCGTCACAAGGGGGTCCTCAAAGATGTGAAGAATGCCCGGCAAAAGACTGCCAAGGTCTTCATCCTCTGTCTCCTCTATCACCGCCATCTGATATAAACCGTATTCATCAGCGTTGTCGTTCAGCCAGGCTGCCCAGCCCGCGGGATCCATCATAGGGGTGACCACCGCGCCCTCACAGGGCCAGCGTTTTCCAAAATCGTCCTCCGCCCACAGCTGATAATGACTGCCATACAGGGGCAGAATAGCAGTCCGGTTTTTGATCCCGGCCCGGATTTCCTGCCAGTAATCCTCATATTCCACTATGGCTGTCCCCTCCGTCAGGGGCAGGTTCTCCACCCTGCAGGAATAGCAGATATCCGCCAGAAGCTCTCCCTGATCAGAAGAGAGCATGGGCGACACCAGAAAATTGGTATAAAGATAGCACAGACCGGCGTTGACCTTTCCCTGCCGGAACTGATCCAGCATAAAGGGCTGAATCAGCGGCTCATATTCTTCATATAAAGGAAGCCAGTCTGCCCGATATTTATGTACCAGGGCATACAGATAGGCGCACCGCACCTCCTCCGTTGGAGTGCTGTGCGCAAAATAGCGCAGCACCGGCATGGGAATCTCCCGTTCCGCGGACAGCTCCTCCCCGTCCAGCTGCCAGCTTTCGATGGGAAGGGATTTCAGATAAATTTCATACAGGCCGTTTAAGCTTAAACCCTCCTCAATGGCCCGGCGGTACCAGTCCGCCATGCCGGGCTCCCTGTGTTTTCCCAGAATGCCCTGGCGGCAGATCGCCTCCAGCAGCACCTTCCCGGGAACCACCTCGTAGATTCCTTTCAGCAGAGGAAGATACAGGGGCCTGTAAAATTTCAGCGTGGCCATGTGCTCCGATGTGACCCTGGACAGAGAAATGGAAACGCCGGTGTGGCGCAGCATGAAAATCAGCAGATGCTCCTCAAACTCCGATGTCTCGTAGACAAAGGTGGGATTTCTCTCCATCAAAGCCCTGGCCTCCAGATACAGCAGAGGGCTGCGGCAGCCGCGGATGAACATGCCCTTCAGATAATGGTAGCGCTCAGCGGCGTCCGCCATATTTTCCTTATTTAAATAATAATAAAACCAGGAAATCTGCCACAGGTCAGGATATTTCACGGAAAGCTCCCCGAGCTTGCCGATGA
>JAJPYH010000149.1 GCA_021205045.1 Lachnospiraceae bacterium
TGTTCGATGAACATCTGTTCTTTTTGGTTGTCTAAAAATCGGAATTTCCTATAAATCGGATAGGGGGATGATTAGTCCCCCTTCCACACCACCTGGCATACCGTTCGGTACCAAGGCGGTTCAATAGTTTACGCGTACTTTTAGATAGTGGTCCGTCATGGATGGGTAGCCCAGTCTGCCCACTATTACTGTTTTCGTGAGCGCACTATTCAGCATTTTTGCTGCTCGCCACGTTCCTTTTCGGCAGTTTGCCATTTCATGCACTTTCCATTCTGGTAAATGTAACGCCCGCAACATTCTGTATCTTGTGCGCACTTTTTTCCATTGTTTCCAGTACACCGCCCGGATTCGACGGCGTAGCCATTCATCCGTTTGTTCCATCAGCGTTTTCATGTCGGCATAGCGAAAATAGTTTATCCACCCAGTCGTATATTCCCTGAGCTTCCTCTCTCTTTCTACGTTGCTCCATTTGTTGCCTCTGGTCGTCAACTCCCTCAGTCGGTTTTTCATTTTGGCCACCGATTTTGGGTGTACTCTCAGCCTACATTTTCCTCTGTATCGGTAAAATCCATAGCCAAGGTATTTTAGCTTACCGACGTGGCTTACTGTCGTTTTCTGGAGATTGATTTTCAGGAATAGTTTATCGGTGATGTATGGTACGATATTATTCAGAGTCCGCTCTGCACTTTTCTGACTTTTGCAGAAAATAATACAGTCATCGGCGTACCTGACAAATTTGTGTCCCCTTTGTTCCAGCTCCTTGTCCAGTTCGTTTAGCATGACATTCCCAAGCAGTGGGCTGAGTGGACCGCCCTGCGGTACACCTTCTGTCGTCGCATGAAAGCCTCCGTCTTCCATGACTCCTGCGTTCAGATATTTGTGTATCAGTGATATGACCCTGCCGTCCTTGATCGTCCTCGACAGCACTTCTATCAGTTTGCTGTGGTTAACGGTATCGAAGTATGACTGTAAATCCATGCTGACCACATTTACGTATCCTTCATCAACGTATTCTTTGCATCTTTTCAGTGCGTCATGGGCACCCCTTTTGGGGCGGAACCCGAAGCTGTTGTCGGAAAACTGTTCCTCGTAGATTGGTGTCAGTTCCTGTGCGATTGCCTGCTGCACCATCCTATCCACCACCGTGGGTATTCCTAATTTCCTTACTTTTCCCTTCTCCTCCTTGGGTATCTCTACCCTCCGAACCGGGTTGGGCTTGTATTTCCCCTCCCTCAGCTGTTGAAGCAATTCCTCCCGGTGATCTTTCAGGTAGGGTAGAAGTGCATCCACCTGCATACCGTCGATGCCACCTGCGCCCCTGTTCGCCTTTACTTTCTTGTATGCAGCGTTCAGGTTGTCGCTTCTGAGAATTGTATCCAACAGGTTGTTCATCCAAAAGTCCGTGTTGGTGTCAGGGTTCCCGGTAATCCATTCATGGGCATACACTCCTGTTGTCCTTCCCTGTTCCGCAGGTATCTTTTGCAGGTAGTCTTCAATATGAAGTTGTCTGTACTTGATTCCATGTCCGGTTTCCATTTGGAAATGGCACCTCCTATTGTTCAGCCCTTCCCGGAACCTCTGTCGCTGTTCCAGTACTATGGCCTCTGCTGATTTCTCACGGCAAGCTTTACTCCGCGGCTGCGAATGTTATATCGTTTCTGCCACGTCCGTGAGACCTCCCCGGGTACTCACACGTTCTTTCCCTCCATGTCCCCACCATCTCTACTGTGCAGGTTTCCGTGCAGTTATTGGACTTCGACTTGTACTGCAGCCTTATCCTCCTGTTCCAGCCTGTAAATGGTTTCTGTGCGTTAGGGCAGAGGTTTGCCCACACCTTCCTTTAGCCCTCTTAAACCTCACGGCGAGAACCTTGGTGTTCAGCTATATCCTTCCCACTGCCGGGCGGATTCGGGACTTTCACCCGTTAGAACGTGCGCTCGCCGGGCGCACAGCAAAAAAACGCTCACGCAGCAACAATCTGCGTGAGCGTTTCGACACCCATCTTTTCAACTTTCCATTCCTTCCACAGCCTCATAAAACCTCAACCAGACAATGATGATCCTTACTCTTCTTGTTATAACCGATACCTACCATTAGTATCCGACCGGTATGACGCTTTTTTTCCGCCATTTTCCCCTGAAATTTCAGCGTGTACTTTCTGTCTTTTATCTGCCGGATGGCAGCTTCCGGCGTATCATCCACCTTCAGCTCCAAAATCAATCCATCGTCCCCTGGTCTCTCCGGATAAAAAATAAAATCCACATATCCCTCACCGGCTTTGCATTCCCGTTCCACATAATAACTGTCCCTCGCCGCAAGGTATACGAGATTCACAATCGCCGTCAGCTCCGTTTCATTATTATAATCCAAAAGCGGCGTCTCGGAATCATGCGCAAACTGCAGAATTTCCTCCATCGTCTTCGTATCCCCATCCAGCGTTGCCCTGAGCATACGACCGGACGCATTCGCCAGATTATAGATATATCCCAACCTTTTCTCCCTGCGAATCGTCTTGGCGAATTCATCCATCAATTCCTTATTGGGTATATGAACCTTTCCATCCTCGTAGTTTAAAAAGCCATACACCACCATTGCGGATAATATCTCATCTCTCGTACTCAAGTGCATTGCCGTTGCCGCAAACTCTTCCACATCTGCCAAAACAGCTTCACCGGCGACCATCATCGCCACGTCCTTCTTTACTCCATCAATATCATTTACAATATAAGTAGAAATTTCCGAATAGGGTCCTGTTGTTGTCCAATAGCTTGCAAGATGATTATTGGTTAACGCCAGAACAACGGAACGCGGATTATACAGCTTCGTTCCACCTGCCGTATGATAACCGTCATACCAAAGTCTTAAATCATCCCTTCCCACTGAAGGTTCTTTTTCATTCTTCAGAAAACGCTCATACAATGTATCCACTTCATCATCCGAGAAGCCAAAATATTCGCTGTATTTTGGTTGTGCCGCCATCGTATACTCCATAAAATTATTGATAGTCGAACCACTTGAATATTTCGCAATCGGAAGGACGCCTGTCATATAACTTAAAGTAACATACCCCGTTCCCTTCGTCAATGACGCAAGAAAGTTGATATAGCTTTCCTTATCATCATTCGTCGTATATTTCTTATGAAAGATACAATCCCATTCGTCAAAGATGAAAATAAACGAAGTTTTTGTCTTTTCATGAATCCTTCTTAAATCCTGAACAACGGCAGCTCTTTCCCAGAATTTCACATCAGGAAATGCCTCATGCAAATCCTCCCGCAAAATTTCCGTTATGGAATCAATAAATTCCCGGAAATTTCTGCTTATATTTGCAGCCTCACTGAAATCAATATAAATCACATCATGTTGGTTCAGATGTGCCAGGTATTTATCATCACCGGATATTTTTAAAGAATCAAAAAGACAGCTGCTGTCAAACCCCCTGCTGAAGAAAGCACCAACCATGGACGCCATCACGGATTTTCCGAACCGACGCGGTCTTGTAATGCAGATATGATTATTCCCCTGCTCAACAAGCGTAATCAATTCGCTCAGCATTTCTGTCTTATCTACAAAGTACGGTTTTCTCACTTCACTTTCATAAAGTGAATAAATCTTGCTGCTGTTAAGATAATATCCCATCCGTCCACACCTCCTCGTTTCGTGCCTTATACACAAGCGCTGTGAAAAGAAAACATTGGTCTGACTTCATTCTAGCATAGACCCCGCAAATTTAACAGTCACTTTTAAGAATGAATTTATAAAAATTCAGTCGTCCCTATTTCTTTTTATACTCCTGCATGGAGCTTCCTTTTTCATTTAAAGAAGTTTATTGGAATGCATCCATGCAGGAAATCCACTCAGTCTGTTTCATGCACCAAACATTGGTCTGAACATCATGTCTTTTAACATTACTATGAACAGTAAACTTTCAGTAAAAGCATATCGCTTACGCCAGATCCTCCCCGTTGGTGGCAATCACCTTCTGATACCAGTAGAAGGAATCCTTGCGGCTTCTGGCCCCGTCGCCGGTGCCGTCATCCTGATAATCCACATAGATGAAGCCATAGCGCTTTGCCATCTCGCCGGTGGAGGCGCTGACCAAGTCAATGCAGCCCCAGGGAGTGTAGCCGATCAGATCCACGCCGTCCTCCTCGATGGCCTTGCCCATCTCCTCGATGTGGGAGCGCAGATAATCGATGCGGTAGCTGTCATGCACAGAGCCGTCCTCTTCCACCTTGTCGATGGCGCCCAGGCCGTTCTCCACCACCATCAGAGGCTTCTGATAGCGGGAATAGAAATACACCAGAGAGGAACGCAGTCCCACAGGGTCAATCTGCCAGCCCCAGTCGCTGGCCTTCAGATAGGGATTTCTCACGCCGCCGGTTAAAAGGTTGCCGCTCTGGTTGGCCAGAATGGTGGGATCCGCGGTCACCACAGAGGACATATAATAGGAGAAGGTGATGAAATCCACGGTGCCTTCCGCCAGGATCTTCTCATCCTCAGCGGTCAGGCCGATGTTGATGCCCTTCTTCTCATACTGCTTTAAAATATTCTTCGGATAATAGCCCCTGGCCTGCACATCGCTGTAGAAATCCACGTCCACCTGACCGTGCAGCTGCTTCAGCGCATCGTCGGGGTGGCAGGTGTTGGGATAGGAATGACCATAGCCGATCATATTGCCCACCATCAGGCTCGGATCGATCTCATGGGCCGCTTTCACCGTCAGGGCGCTGGCGATCAGCTGATGAAGCTTGGCCTGCTCGATCTTCTCCGGATCATTGGTAGAGATACCCGCCGCCATCCAGCCGCCCAGGGCGATGCAGTTGATCTCATTGAAGGTCAGCCAGTATTTCACCAGATTGTGATACTCCTTAAAGCAGGTGGTGGCGTAGCGCACGAAGCAGTCGATGGTGCGTCTGTCCACCCAGGAATTCCACTTGTTGGTCAGCCCCACCGGGGTCTCATAGTGAGACAGGGTCACCAGCGGCTCAATATTGTACTTTCTCAGCTCCGTGAAAACATTCCTGTAAAACTCCACGCCCGCCTGATTGGGCTCCAGCTCGTCGCCGTTGGGGAAGAGCCTGGTCCAGTTGATGGACATACGGAAGGTCTTAAAGCCCATCTCGCCAAAGAGCGCGATGTCTTCCTTATAATGATGATAAAAATCAATTCCGTCATGGCTTGGATAGTCATAACCGTCAAAGCAGCCGAACACCGCTCCCTCCGGCGCATTCATGGCAAACATCATATCTGCCTTAACCTCGCCCTCTTTTGTCCTGTAGGTCACCATTCTGGGGATCTGTCGAGAACCTCTGGTACAGCAGTCGGAGCTGCTCACTCCCTTGCCGTCTAAGTCCCAGCCGCCCTCAAACTGATTGGCCGCGGTAGCGCCGCCCCAGAGAAACCCTTCCGGAAATTTGCTCATACTCTTACTCTCCTTTGCTTTCATTTCGTTGCGCTCTGCGCCTTTCTAGCTCCATTATCGCTGCACACAGCGCTCATATGGAGTATTTTACCATAAAACAGTAGAAATCAAACTGCTTTCTGTGCAGTTTTTTTTATTTTATCAAAAATATACACAAGCTGGACGCTTTTGCGCATGTGAGGCACCCGAAGGGCGTCTCGTAGAGGGAAGCGGCTATGAATTCATACAGGCGGACACAATTCAGTCTGCCGACTGACATTTAAAAATCAGAAGGCTGTTTAAAAAAATCTGTGAAAATTTTTGTGTCAAGCATTTTTGAAAATGTCCCGAAA